>JBBTRQ010000026.1:0-5472 GCA_038065075.1 Patescibacteria group bacterium | reverse complement strand
GATTTCCCCACCGGTGCCATCGCCTACAACCAAAAAGACATTCAAGCCGCGTTTGCCACCGGGAAGGGCGGTGTGGTTGTGCGCGCCAAGACCGAGATCGTGGAGGACAGCAAGGGTAACTTTGTGATCATCGTGAGTGAGATTCCGTATCAAGTGAACAAGTCGACCCTGCTCATGAAGATCGCGGAGAACGTGCGCGACAAAAAAATCGAAGGCATCCGCGACTTGCGCGATGAGTCGAGCAAGGGGTTGGTACGCATTGTCATCGAACTCAAGAAAGATGCCTACCCCAAGAAAGTGCTCAACCGTCTTTTCCAGACCTCGCAACTCCAGGAGACCATTCACTACAACATGCTGGCGCTCGTCGACGGTATCCAGCCACGCGTGTTGAACCTCAAGATGATTTTGGAGGAATACGTGAAGCATCGCCGTGAAGTGGTACGCCGCCGTACGGAGTTTGATTTGGCAAAAGCAACGGACCGCGCGCACATTTTGGAAGGGTTGCGTATGGCCATTTTGAAAATCGATGAGATCATCAAGACGATCAAGAAGAGCAAGGACAAGGACGAAGCACGCGTGAATTTGATTTCGAAGTTCAAGCTCTCCGAGCGCCAGGCCGTGGCCATCTTGGACATGCGTCTTCAGCAACTGGCGAACCTGGAGACCCTCAAGGTTGAACAGGAGTTCAACCAGATGCAGAAGCTCATCGCGGAGTTGGAATCCATTTTGAAGAGCGAGAAAAAGATGATGGCAGTGATTGCCACGGAAGTCGAAGAGCTCCGCGACCAGTACGGCACCCCGCGCCGCACGCAGATCGTGAAACACGGCATGAAGGAGTTTTCCATTGAGGACGTGGTGCCGGACACGCAAACGGTTGTCATGATTACCAAGGCCGGCTACATCAAGCGCATTCCACCCGACACATTCAAGACGCAACACCGTGGCGGCAAGGGCGTTGCCGGACTCACCACCAAGGAAGACGACGTCGTTGAACAGGTGTTTACCACGACCACCCACAAGGATTTGATGTTCTTCACCAACCGTGGACGCGTGTTCCGCCTCAAGGCCTACGATGTGCCGGAAGCCTCGCGCACGGCCAAGGGTCAGGCGATCGTGAACTTCCTTCAACTCGCCCCTGGAGAAGCGGTCACGGCTTCGTTCTCAACCGGCGACATGGAGAGCATGAAGTATCTGGCTCTGGTCACAAGTCAGGGCACGGCCAAGAAAGTGGAGCTCGATCAGTTTGAGAATATCCGACGCTCAGGGCTCATCGCCATCAAACTTAATGACGGCGATAACTTGCAATGGGTGAAGCCCACGACCGGGAAGGACGAAGTGATTCTCGTGAGCCGACTTGGACAGGCGATTCGCTTTAAGGAAACGGACATTCGCGCCATGGGACGTAACGCCGCGGGCGTGCGCGGGATGAAGATGAAGGGCAAGGATGAAATCGTTGGGATGGATGTGGTGAGTGCCGCAAGCTCCAAGAATGGGGATCAGCTCTTGGTGGTCATGCACGAAGGCTACGGCAAGCGGAGTCCGCTCAAAGAATATAAAGTTCAACGTCGTGGAGGATCGGGTATCAAGACGGCGAACATTACCAAGAAGACTGGCGAGATTGTGAGCGCGTACATCGTGCCGGCCGCCGACACGAGAGATTTGTTCGTGGTCTCTGAAGCCGGCCAGGTGGTGCGCTCTCCCTTGAAGTCCGTCTCGGTTTTAGGTCGCTCCACCCAGGGCGTGCGCATCATGCGCTTCAAGAAAGAAGGGGACACCGTCGCGAGCGTGGCACTCATTTAGTTTGACACGCCGACACTCCTTTGCTAACCTCTGGCCGTTGGTTTCTAGGTCCTATTGGACCGATAGGACCTATAAAAATACTCTATGCCAGTCCCCGCTAGACGACACTCACGATCCCGCGTCCGACGCCGCCGCGCGCATGACGCCATGAAATCCCAAAACGTTGGCTTGTGCACCACCTGCCAGGCTCCGCTCGTGCCTCACACCGCCTGCAAGAATTGTGGGACCTATAAGGGCAAGCAGGTCCTCGACATGAGCCGTGACCTCAAGCGGACGGCCAAGAAGGCCGCTCCCGCACAGGATCATGACCATGATCATAAGGAGGCTTCAACCGATTCCAAGGAAGAAAAAGCATCGTAACCCGATGCTTTTTATGCTAGAATAATCCAGAACCCTCGTTCTTTTGCTCTTTGTTCTATGTCCAATCGTCACCTTTCACGCACTATTGCCCTGCAGTCCCTCTACCAATGGGACTTCCTTGGAATGCCTGAGGGGAAACTACCCGAGATCATCGCGTTTAATCGCGAGGAGTTCGCACCCAACTTTGAGGATGAAGGGTTTATCGAGGAGTTGATTTCGGGAGTGGTTGATCATCGACCAGAGCTCAACGAGATCATCACGAAGTTTGCTCCCAACTACACGATCGACTCGATCACGGTCATCGATCGCAACGTCTTGCGCCTGGGAGTCTTTGAACTGAAGTTTCATGAACGTATCCCTGCCAAGGTCGCCATCAACGAGGCGATCGAACTCGCCAAAGGTTTTGGCGGACAAGCCTCGGGCCGTTTCGTGAACGGTGTCTTGGGAGCGATCTACAAGGACATGGTTGCCCATGGGGAGATCAAGGAGGTCGACAAACAGAAGAAGGAGGAACCAACGGATATTCCAAATTCCTAATTCCCTCAATCCCCTAGATTCCCTATGCCCAAAGAAGAATACTCCGATCTGGAACAAACCCTTGGCGTGACGTTTCAAAATACCGACACGCTACGCCAGGCGCTTGTTCATCGCTCGTACCTCAACGAGCATCCAGACTTTCCACTCGGCCACAATGAACGACTCGAATTCCTCGGCGATGCCGTGTTGGAACTTGTGGTCACCGAGAACCTGTACCAAAATTATGAGAACCCAGAAGGGGAGCTCACCAACTGGCGCGCCGCGTTGGTGAACGCCGAGATGCTTTCCGCTCTGTGCGCGAAGCTCGGTATTGAGCCGTACCTTCACCTCTCTAAGGGAGAGTCCAAAGATAAGGACTCCAAAGCACGCAAGTACATCCTTGCCAACGCGTTTGAGGCGATCATTGGAGCGATTTACTTGGATGGCGGTTGGGACGCGGCCAAGGAGTTCGTCGACACGCGCGTGCTGAGCGAGCTTCCGAACATTCTCAAGAATCGTCTGTACATCGATCCTAAGAGTCGCTTTCAGGAAGCGGCACAGGAACACTTGGGGATCACGCCTTCGTACAAAGTGCTTTCCGAAACCGGTCCAGACCACCAGAAACAATTTGAGGTCGGCGTGTTCCTTGGGAAGGAGCAAGTCGCCATCGGGACAGGCACGTCCAAGCAGGAAGCGCAGGTTGCCGCCGCTCAGGCGGGCATTGAAGCAAAGAGTTGGTAATGTGCAAGGGCTTACAAAAGAAGAACTCAAGACATTAAAATCCTTGAACTCGCCACGGCGCGTTCAGGATTTTTTGGATGCGGTGCCAGCAAACTTTACTGTGGATGCAGACACGATGATGTCGCCACGGCGCGTTCTGCGTGAGAATCGCGCACACTGCATGGAGGGAGCCTTGTTGGCGGCATGCGTGTTTGCGCTTCAGGGTCGTCGGCCGCTTCTGCTCGACCTCGTGTCGGCCAAGGGTGACGACGATCACGTCATCGCGCTCTTTCAAGAACATGGCCGATGGGGTGCGGTTACCAAGACCAACCATGCGGTCTTGCGCTACCGCGAACCGGTGTACCGGACACCTGACGAGCTCGCCATGTCGTACTTTCATGAGTACTTCCTCGACGACGGGCGCAAGACACTGCGGTCGTACTCGCGCCCCGTGGATCTTTCGCGGTTCAACCGTCGCGGGTGGATGGTGGATGAACAGGACGTGTGGTACATCGTCGACGCGCTCAACGAGGCACCGCATACGGACATTCTGCGACCCGGCCAAGCCAATGCCCTGCGTCGCGCCGATCAAATCGAAATCGATGCGGGCAAACTTACTCAGTGGAAACGGACAGGTGGATAATCCCCTGGACGGATTCTGGTATACTAGAAAAAAAGCTATGCCAAATTTTTTTCGTCCCGTTCTCATCGTGGTGTCCGTCTTAGTCCTCGGACTTCTTGGTCTGTACTTTTTCTATCCACGCGACTCCTCAGACAACGGGCCGCAGACGCAACAGGTTGAGGAAGTACCCGCAGAGGCCGTCGAAGTCGTGCCGGAGACGAGCCCCACGCAGAACACCAATCCGTTCGAAGACACGTATAAGAATCCTTTTGAATAATTATATGACAATGTTTCGATCGCGGGTGACTTTCTTTATTGTCGCTCTTGGAATCTTCGCCGCCTTTCAGGCTTCCGCCAGCCTGGAGGATGTGACGTATCCGGTTGCGGAACTCGGGAACTGCGCATCGCAAGATGAATGCTTCGCGTATTGCGGAGTCGCAGAGAATTACGATGCGTGCATTAGTTTTGCCGAGGCCAACGAACTTCTCGAAGAGGAAGAGATCGAGACGTACCGCACCGCGGAAGAGGCGCTCGCACAGAACGGGGGGCCAGGAGGGTGTACGGATCAGACCTCGTGCGAGTCATATTGTGCGGATGTCACACATCTTGAGGAGTGTCTTACGTTTGCCAGCGAGAACGGTCTGATGAGCGAAGAGGAGTTGGGGGAGGCACAGCAGGTGCTCACGGCGCTTGAGTCTGGTCTTTCTCTTCCAGGAGGATGTTCCAATCAGGAGTCCTGTGATGCCTACTGTGGGGACATGGCCCACATGGAGGAATGTATCGCCTTTGCGAGCGCCGCCGGGATGATGAGCGAGGAGGAACTTGTCCAAGCCGAAGCGATGCTCGAAATTCTCGAGGCTGGAGGTACGCCTGGTGGGTGTACGTCGCAAGAAACGTGTGACGCATACTGTGGCGACGAGGCGAATATCGAAGAATGTTTGAACTTTGCTGTGTCGGCCGGGATGATGACCGCGGAGGAAGCCGAGCAAGCGCGCGAGATGGGGAGCAAGGGAAAGCCCGAGGATTTTGTTGGTCCCGGCGGATGTAATTCGGAGGAAAGCTGCAGGGCGTACTGTGAGCAGGAAGTCAATCGTGAAGAATGTGATAGCTTTTTTGGCGACTCTGGCGAGGCTCCAGAGGGAAACGAATATGATGACTCAGAAGATTCGAGGGACTCGTTTGTCGGCCCTGGCGGATGCGTGGGCGAGGAGGCCTGCATGAGCTACTGTTCCGATGCGGCCAACCAGGAGACGTGCGCGAGTTTCTTTGGCTCGCAGGAAGATTACGAGGACGAGGGCTTCCAAGTAGATGGCGAGCCGTTGCTCCCAGATGTGGAGTATGAGTACGAGGACGAATACGATAATCAGGATGAATCCGAGTATGGCGGCGAGGGCGATTCAAATGAATACAAGCCTGACGAAGGCGATTACGAGGATACGTATGAGTACGAGTAT
>JBBTRQ010000025.1:0-2756 GCA_038065075.1 Patescibacteria group bacterium | reverse complement strand
ACGGAAGAGAAACTCAAAAAAGCAATTGGGGAGTACCAGAAGCTGCTTCCGGGAAATCCCAAATCTCAAACACCAAATTTCAAATAATATCAAAAATCAAATCAAAAAATTGAAAACGAAATACATTCCACTTGGAGTGCTTGATGATGTGATTTGGAATTTATCTGGAATTTGTGATTTGAAATTTGGTATTTTATATTCCTATGGCATTGAATAAGCTCGCAATTCGTCGGCAGATCAAATCCATCGGCAACACCAAGAAAATGACGAAAGCCATGGAGTTGGTGTCTGCGTCAAAGATGCGAAGGTCGGTCGCGGCAGCGCAGGCTTCACGGCCCTATGCTTCTGAGGCGTCCGAGATTCTCTCCTACCTCGCGCCGGCGGCGGACCCGAAGCTTCATCCACTTCTTACCGTCAGACCGGTAAAGAAGGTCGGCGTTATCCTCGTGAGCACGAATCGGGGGTTGTGCGGAGGATTTAACAATTCACTCGTCTCGACCGTGACAGCGCACGTGGCAGAAGAGAAAAAGTTGGGTGCGGAATCGATCGAGCTGTACACCCTTGGCAAGAGAGGGCGGGACGCCTGTGTGCGAACGGGTTATGCGGTCGCCGCTGACTTTCCGAAGAACGATATCACGCGATCAGTTGGCGACATCATCCCTTTGATCCATACGGTTACTGAGAAGTACCGGGATGGGTTACTGGATGCGGTTGTGTTAGTGTCAATGCACTTTGTCTCGACGGTGCGCCAGAGCCCCCGAGTCACGCACCTTTTGCCGTTTGGCCGAGAGCTGTTAAATGGGAACTGGAATAGCGCGACCGTCTCCGGGTCGTTGAGTTCGAGTGTGTTTGAACCGAGCGAGTCGTTCGTGGTCGACTATGCGATTCCTCGGCTCCTTGAGGCACGGGTCTATCAAGCTGTTTTGGAATCAGAAGCGTCGGAGCAATCAGCCCGTATGATGGCGATGCACAATGCTTCTGAGGCCGCAACAGATATGCTTTTTGATTTGCAGCTTACCTACAACTCTGCGAGACAAGCGGCCATCACGCAAGAAATTGCTGAGATCTCGTCGGGTAGGGCTGCGTTGGAATGAAAAGTCGCGCCTCGGTGAGGGGCACGACGGTGGTGTGCTCGCGTTAGCGAGCGATGATGATGTGGACTCCCTCCACGCGATGCAGGGTGACGTTCACGAGGTTTGCAATCGCCGGTCCCAGGCGCACCGGAGCAGCAAACTCATCGTGGTCTTTGATAACCCGCGACTGCGTATGCCGAAGCTTACGCTTTTCTATTCCGCGGCCTTGAGTCGCTACGAATAGCGCCTCGAGAATGCGGGTCTCCTTGTCCTTGCCGCTCGGAAATGCGATCTTGATCATGGTGTGATCCGGAGCCTTTCCTTTGCAGAGCCATGAGAAAATCCGCAGATCGTGATCCCGGGGAATACTCCCGGCCGTGAAGTAGGCTAAAGTACGTCCCCGCCGCGGCAGGTGATCAAGGACTTCGGCGATGATCGAGTCCGTGAACCGTCCCTGATCGATGGGAACGTCCGCGACGCAGAGCGATTTGATCCCTGACTTCTTGGACGTCTCCTCTAGAAGAGGGAATCGCCGCAAGGGTACGCCCAGTTTCGCGAGTGCGGTATAGAGCGGGGTCTCCTCCTGGACATTTGCTATTTTAACGCGCAACGTCAAAACTTGCAGCATGGGCGCTTCCTCCTTATCAAAAATCTATCACTTATTTCAAATTTGTCTATAAAAACCTCTAACCTATAACCTTTCACCTCTAACCTGTATTTATATGAATTCCGGAAAAATCACTCAAATCATCGGACCGGTCATTGACGTGAGTTTTGAAGAGAAGGTCCCGGGATTGTATCACGCCTTGCGCGTCGACAATGCCGGCACGACTGTGGTCCTTGAGGTCCAGCAGCATCTGGGAGGAAATGTTGTGCGTACGGTCGCCCTCGGGCCGACGGACGGCATGCAGCGCGCTATGGAAGCCAAGGATACGGGTGCGCCAATCTCTGTTCCGGTTGGAAAGTCGACCTTAGGGCGCATGTTTAATGTGCTCGGTGAGCCGATTGACGGACTTGGCGCGGTAAAAAAAGACAAAACATATCCGATTCATCGACCCGCCCCTTCATTTCAGGATCAGTCGACAAAAACAGAAGTGTTTGAAACCGGAATCAAGGTGATCGACCTGATCTGTCCGTTTGTAAAAGGCGGCAAGGTCGGCTTGTTCGGCGGGGCTGGTGTGGGCAAAACGGTCGTGATTATGGAGCTCATTCGCAATATCGCAGCACAGCATGGCGGCGTCTCATGTTTTGCGGGGGTGGGTGAGCGCACGCGCGAGGGAAACGACCTCTATCACGAGATGAAAAATTCCGGCGTGTTAGACAAGACCACGCTCGTGTTCGGGCAGATGAACGAGCCGCCGGGTGCGCGTGCTCGCGTTGCGTTGACCGCACTTTCCATGGCCGAGTTTTTTCGCGACGAAGAGGGCCAGGACGTGCTGTTGTTTGTGGATAACATTTTCCGATTTACGCAAGCGGGTTCCGAAGTTTCCGCGCTTCTCGGTCGAATCCCGTCCGCGGTCGGCTATCAGCCGACGCTTGCGACCGAGATGGGTGAGCTGCAGGAGCGGATCACCTCGACTCAGAAGGGTTCGATCACCTCGGTGCAGGCGATCTACGTGCCGGCCGACGACCTGACCGACCCGGCGCCGGCGACCTCCTTCGCCCACCTCGACGCCACAACGG
>JBBTRQ010000024.1:0-21970 GCA_038065075.1 Patescibacteria group bacterium | reverse complement strand
TGGACGTCTCGCCCAGGTCATAGAGGTACTCCTCGATCGGCAGTTCGTTGATCACCCACCCCTCATCCTTGTACGGAATGTACTGGAGCTCGAGTGTGTCGCGGAATTGGTTGAACGCGTAGCTAGCGCCGCGGGTTTTACGTCGATCAAAGTTCTCGATGGTACATACGCCATCCTCATCGGGCTCGAATCGCAGATACTTGTATGTCTCCTCGATCCCCCGACCACGGTTGAAGTAGTAGCGTTGGTTCTTATAAAAAGCACGAACCATCTCGTTTTTTTCCATCTCTCCAAGAAGACCACCCTCGCTGTCGACCAGCTTCCACGCCCCGTCACAACTGATCTCCGTGACCCAGTCGGTTTCCTCGTCGATCGTGAGCAGACCAATGCGTACGATCGGCTCATCGATCATTCTGTCCGACTCAACCTCTTCTTCTTGAACGGTCACTTCTTCGTCCTTAATGGCCGGCGATCCGGTTGTCACTTCAACGGGAATGTCGATGTAAAAATCTGGGATCACTTCATCGTCGACCGCCATCTGATAGCGCACGGTGTGTGAACCTTTCGTCGAAGGGGCGGTGAACTTGAACGAGAGTAAATCGAGTCCACCGGGTTTCACGGTTCCCGTGCTGTTGACGACCAACTCCGTGTCGCTCACCCAGGAGGCATGCTCTGTGTCAACGCTAGCGATCGAGTAACTCGTCGTCACAATCTCTCGAGTTCCCCACGCAAGCGTGCCCGTATTCTTCACACCGACTTTGTAGGTGATCACCTCACCCGCCTTGGCAGTGACGGATTTTGCCGAGCGCAGCAACACCGTCGCGGACAATCCTGAATCACTCACGGGCGACGCTTCCCCATCACTCAGGGGGTTCTCACCTGAAAGATCCTGTGTTTCTTCTGACTCGCCCAGGCTAAAGCCTGGGTCTACCTCCTCTTCTTCCCCCGCCACCTTTATCGTCAACGTAAACTCCCCTCCCGGAATCCACGCCGAATTCTCCGCGGCCAGATGAAACGTCTCTTTGTATGTCCCTTCCGACTTGGGAGCTTTGAGCGTCAGGTAGATCGACCCAACAGAACCGACCGCCACACTCGACTCTTTCAAAAGCGCGGCCTGCGTGTAGTCGAGCCATTTGTCGGCTTTAAAATCACTCACGCGATACTTGGGGTCGTAGGTGTAGACAGAAACAAACGCGCTCCCAGAGTTCGTCCACGTCTTGGTGCCGATGTTCTTGAACGTGATGAGCACTTCCTGTGTTTCTCCAGGCTCCATCGTGAACCCACTCTTAGGAGCCGAGACCTGCAACGCTTCAAATCCATTCTTCGCCGTCGCCTGCGCGGCCACCGGAAAATAAAAAAGCCCTCCCGCGAAGAGGCATAGGGCAAACACAACCATCGAGATGCTCGTGGCTCTTGAGATGGTTGCATGGGGAACCTTCAAGAGGAACGGGGTCATAATTTGTACTTACAGAATAGCATTTTTTGAGGCTCGAGTCAACGTGATTTGTGATACACTTTTGTTGATATGACCACTGCCCGTTCGATTGCGAGCAACTTTTCCGTACAACTCATGGGAAAAGTCCTCTCTGTCTTGTTGGGACTCATTTGCGTTGCCATCATTACCCGCGCTCTGGGTACGAGCGCCTTTGGTGAGTACACGACGGCTGTGACGTACCTGCAGATATTCGGCGTCGTGGTCGATTTTGGCCTCACACTCACACTGATCGTCATGATCTCCAAGCCCGGTATCGATGAAGAGCGAATCGTCGGCAACTTCTTTGGTCTGCGGCTTGTCACGGGGTTCCTCATGTTCTCGCTCGCCCCTCTCACCGTTCTTGCACTCCCCTGGTCCTCGACGATCCAAACAGCCGTCCTTGTCGGCGCGCTCGCCTACTTCCTCATGGGAGGAGCGTCCATGTTGGTCGGCGTGTTCCAGCGTCATGAATCCATGTGGCGCGCCGCGCTCGCCGAGCTCCTCAACCGCGCCGTCCTGCTCGGCCTCACCGCCTTGTTCGCACTCACCTCTCCTGGCGTGGTCGAGATGGTCTTTGCGATGGTCATCGCCAACGCAGTCTGGCTCATCCTCATGGTGCAGTTCGCCAGTCCCTTTGTAAAAATCCGCGCGCGATTTGAGTGGTCACAGTGGATGTTCATCTTGACTCACTCCTGGCCGATCGCCATCTCGATCATCTTCAACCTGCTCTATCTTAAAGGCGACATCCTGTTCCTCGCCTACTTCCGCGACCAGGCAGAGGTCGGACTCTACGGTGCCGCTTACCGAATCCTCGACGTCATGACCGTGCTTCCCACCATGCTCATGGGACTTGTGCTGCCATCACTCGTCGCGATGTGGAGCGCGGGCCGAGTCGAAGAATTCCGCACGCGAGTCGCTCGCATTTTTGACGCGTTCGCGCTCATCGTTATTCCCGTGGTCGTCGGTGCCCAGCTCACTTCGACAGAACTCATGACTCTCATTGCAGGAGACGATTTCGCCGCCGCCGGCTCTATCCTTACCTGGCTTATCCTGGCTCTTGTCGGTGTCTTTTTGGGAACCCTCTACGGCCACCTGGTCGTGGCGATCAACAAGCAAAAAATCATGACCTGGGGCTATATCGTCGTGGCGATCATCTCGATCATCGGCTACATGATCTACATTCCCGTCTATGGAATGTGGGGCGCCGTTGGCGTAACCCTTGTGTCAGAAGCGCTCATCGCGCTCATCACCTTCTGTGTCGTGTACCGCGCATCTGGTTCACTTCCCAACCTTTCGACTCTGTTCAAGGCCGTCGTCGCTTCCGCGGTGATGTACCTGGCGCTCGTGAAACTCGATGTGCCCGTGCTCATCGACCTGATTGTGGGTGGCGTCGTCTACGCCGCGAGCCTGTTCGCGCTTCGTGCCGTGACCGTCAAGGATCTCAAGGTTCTCCTCCCAACCCGCTAATATGCTCCCCATCCTCCTCATCCTCACCGCCGCATTCGCCGTCCTCACCTGGCGCGACCTGCATACTGGCCTGCTGTTACTCGTGGCCGTCCTACCAAGCTACTTGTTGCGGACGGAAATCTTTGGCGTGCCCACGACATTACTCGAGTTGTTGGTCGTGACGTTCCTTGTGGTCTGGATCCTGAAGCGCGGCGATCGACAATGGCTGTGCGCATGGCGGAGGCTCCCCCTTATCCCTCTTTCCCTCCTCATCGCCGCCACCATCTCCGTATTCGTCGCTCCAGATATCGCCTCCGCGTTGGGGGCATGGAAGGCGTACTTCGTCGAACCGATCCTGCTGTTCCTCGTCATAAAGTACGAACTCGCAAGCTCTCCCTCTCACCTCTGCGGCCTCCCTCCCACCCCCCCTAGCCCCCTCTTCGACCGCGAGCTCAGAGTCGAGCGACCCTCGGGCAGGGGGGGAACCGGATGCGGAATTACGGTCGAACAAATTTTTCGATCTCTTGGTGTAACCGCGATCGTGTTGTCACTTGTGGCGATCTTCCAATGGCTCACCGGCTCGGGTCTCCCGATTCCCTGGGACATCGCGCGCCGCGTGACGAGCGTCTTTGATTATCCCAACGCCCTTGGGTTATTTCTGGGGCCGGTTGTCACAATCAGTTTATTAAACCTGTGTCATCCCGAGCGAGCGAAGCGAGTCGAGGGATCTCGAACTGATCATTCGGGATCCCTCCACTTCGCCCGGCTGTGGCCGGGCTTCGGTCGGGATGACACAACATTATTTTGGTTGTCAGTAACGATTCTCTCCTCCATCGCCATTGTCCTCGCGCAGTCCGAGGCCGCCATTGTATCCGTCGTCGCCACACTTCTGATCGCAGGATTCCTCCACCAAAAGACTCGAGTCTTATCCATAAGTCTTATCGTGCTAACGATCGTCGCCACTCTCTTGTTTCCGCCCCTCCTCCAAAAACTCACCCTCCAGGACTATTCCGGAGGCGTGCGTCTGTCCCAATGGAGTGAAACGATCGACATGCTCCAGGATCGCTGGCTCCTGGGCGCCGGACTCTCCGGCTACCCCACGGCCCTTGAGCCCTACCACAAGGCGACCCACCTTGAGATCTTCCAGTACCCACATAACATTATCTTGAACATCTGGGTCGAGCTCGGACTCTTAGGTCTGCTCGCTGTCGCCCTTCTCGCCTGGCAAGTCATTGTGTCATCTCGACCGAGCGCCCGCGAGCGGAGAGATCCCTCGACTCCTCGAGAACTCGTCGCTCGGGATGACACAGGTAGTTACAGCTCGTCGCTCGGGATGACACAAATGATCGCCTTCCTCGCCCTCCTGCAAATGACCATCCACGGCCTGGTCGATGTCCCCTATTTCAAAAATGATCTCGCGATCCTGACGTGGATCCTGCTCGCCATTGTGTTTGCCTATGCTCGCCCTACGACTCCTGCGACGAAACCGTAAAGAGAAACCCGTGAACCTTAAATATCTCGCCTGGGTTGCCATCGCGATCCTGGCTGTCTTCTTGTTTTTGCGATTCTTCGATTGGATCGATGACACTCAGCGCTCGCTCCTCCCACAGACTTCCGCCCTCGCCATCCTGGACGATCTCTCGAGTCTCGAAAACATCGTACCGCTTCCCGCACAGACATTCGGCGCCGAGCTCTCCATCGCCGGCCTCTACACCCTCGACACAGGAGAGTTTTCAGAAGGCACGGTCGTGGTCGTCTTTGTGAAAGATGACTGGCGGTTTGTGGAGATCGATTACTTCCCGAGCCTCACGGCCACCGAATATCTCGCCACCCACATCTATCCCACACAGGAAATAAAGCTCGACCAAGAACGAACCGTCTGGCTCCAGACGATCGACAACAGCCCGCGTTGCATTGACTACGAGGACGACGTCCCCAACCGTTGCGAGATCTCCCGCCACCTCATCGCCGACCTCGATGGCCGCCTGCTCCTCATCGCCGCCGACGGGGATCACGCCACGGACGGTGAGCTGATCGAGATGGCTCGGTCGATCCTTTCCGTTGACGATGACGTGTCTGAGTGATACCTTCACGTCGATTACGGAGAGGTCGCATAGTGGTCGATTGCGCCGGTTTCGAAAACCGGTATACCGCAAGGTATCGAGGGTTCGAATCCCTCCCTCTCCGCCAGAAAACAACCGATGATCTTTGTCGGTTGTTTTCTTTCAGTGCTAAAATGCCTCTATCTATGTTCAACCACGCCCCTAAAATGATTTACGCCGACGATGATACGGAGTCTGTTCCGCTCTTGTTGCGCTTGCGCGTGCCGCCTCTGTTCCTGGGTCTTTTCTTGGGACTGGGTATCTCCTTGCTCACAAGCCGATTCGAGGAAGTGCTCGCCGTCAATGTCCATGTCGCCTTCTTTATTCCTTTTATCGTGTACATCGCGGCGGCCGTGGGCGCGCAGACTTCCGCCATCTACAGCCGCGACCTCAAAAGCCGGCACGCCAAACTACGAAACTATCTGCTCAAGGAACCTCTCCTGGGACTCGCCTTGGGTGTGATCTTTGGCCTTGCCTCGTTGTTCATGGTCAATCTCTGGATAGGGGACATGAGACTCGCTCTCGCCGTAGGGCTTTCCGTGTTCCTCGCGATCGCCGTCGCCCCGGTCATTGCGATCATCGTCACGGAATGTATCCAAGACATTCATGAAGACCCAGCCGTTGGAGCCGCCCCGATCGCGACCGTGATTCAAGACATGGCATCAATCATCATCTACGGGATCGTCACAAGTGCCATTCTGTTATAAAATGGGGGCACGTATGAAAATTCGCAAATGCATCATCCCCGTGGCTGGCATGGGAACACGATTCCTTCCCGCCGCCAAAGCTCAACCAAAAGAAATGCTCGCTGTCGTGGATAAGCCCGTCATCCAGTATATCGTGGAGGAGGCCGTCGCAAGTGGCATCGAGGAAATTATCTTCGTCACCGCCATCGGCAAACGCGCCATCGAAGACCACTTCGATCGCAACTTCGAACTCGAGTACCGACTTGAACAGAAGAAGAAAACAAAAGAGCTTGAGGAGATCAAGAAAATCGGGAAGCTCGCAAAATTTGCCTTCGTCCGCCAGACCAAACCCATGGGCGATGGTCACGCGATCCTCTCTGCCCTCCCGTTTGTCGACGCGCACGAGCCTGTGGCCTTTGCCTTCGGAGACGACATCATCAGCGGAAAGGTTCCCGCGTTTAAGGAGATCATCGACGTCTACGAAAAATACGAGGATCCGGTCATCGCTCTGGAGGCCGTTCCAAAACAGATGGTCTCTTCCTACGGCGTGATCGACGGGAAGCGCGTGGCGGATCGCACCTGGGAGATCGGAGGGTTCGTCGAGAAACCAGAACCAAAGGACGCCCCATCAAATCTGATCTTCATTGGCCGTGGCATCCTCACACCCGATCTTCTCCAAACGCTCGTAAAACAGAAGCCGGGGAAAGACGGCGAGGTCCGTTTGGCCGATGCCTTCATGACGTATCTCGCAAAAGGCCGCGCGATGTACGGATGTCAATTTACTGGAACCCGTTACGATTGCGGGAACAAACTCGGATTCCTCAAGGCACAAGTGGAGCTGGGTCTTCAACACAAGGAAATCGGAAAAGACCTCAAACGTTATTTGAAACAAATCTGCAAAACGCTATGACCTCACTTCGTCGAACACTCGCGGCGCTTCTGCTCCCGGTTGTCCTCTTGGGAGCCGGTTGTGGCGGCTCAAGCACCGCCGAAAAACTCGCCACCACGCCCGTGACCCTCACGGTCTGGCGCGTGTTTGACGATAACTCGACCCTGGCAAGTACCATGAGCGCCTACCAGGCACTCCACCCAAACATCTCGTTTGAATACCGCGAACTGCGCTACGACGAGTACGAGGACGAACTGATCCGCGCGTTCGCGGAGGGCGAAGGACCAGACGTATTCTCCCTCCACAATACTTGGCTTGGAAAATATGAGAGCCTGATCGAACCCTTGCCTGACTCGTTGACGATTCCCTATTCCGAGACTCGAGGAACCATCAAAAAAGAAACCGTTTACACCGTCCAAGAGGAGCCGACGCTCTCACAAAGAGCGCTCAAGAGCAATTATGTCGATGTCGTCGTCGCGGATGTTCTGCGTTCCTATCAACGCACGGCAAAGTCTGAAGTTGAGGATCGCATTTTCGGCCTGCCGCTGGGAATGGACTCGCTCGCTCTCTACTACAACAAAGACCTCTTGAACGCCGCCGGGATCCCAGAACCTCCCTCCACCTGGACCGAATTTCAAGATCAAGTCACACAGCTCACACAAATCAATACCAGCGATTCCATTGTTCAAGCCGGAGCCGCCATCGGGACAAGCCAAAATGTCGAACGAGCCTCTGACATCCTCTCGATCCTCATGATGCAAAACGGGACACAGATGACCGACTCTCGCGGACGAGCAACCTTCGCGCAAGAAACCGACGCCGGCTTCCTGGGCGGAGAGGCCGTGCGGTTCTACACAGATTTCGCCAATCCCCTCAAGGCCGTCTACACCTGGAACGAAGACATGCCTGATTCCTTCGACGCCTTCACGAGCGGCAACACGGCCTTCTTCTTTGGCTACTCGTACCACTACGACCTAATCCGCGCCGCCAACTCCAAACTCGGCTTCGCTGTCTCCCCGCTTCCACAAATTGACGGCGGCAAGACGGTGAACTACGCCAACTACTGGGTTGAGACCGTGGCTAAATCCACCGACGCCGGTGACTGGGCCTGGGACTTCGTGCAGTTTGCCACCGAGGAAAACCAAGTCACGAGCTACCTCGAGGCGGCGAAAAAACCCGCGGCCTTACGAAGCCTCATCAATTCCCAACTGGAAGATGAAGTACTTTCCATTTTTGCGGGACAGACGCTCACCGCAGACTCTTGGTACAAAGGGGGCGATGCCTCCGTCGCAGAGGAAGCTATGCGGGGTCTCATCGATGCGTTCCTCTCTGGCGACGAGCAAGAACGCGCCCTGAAAGATGCTCAAAACAAAGTGAACCAAAGTCTATGAAACGCCTCGCGCTCTTTTTCCTTCTCTTCGCCCTCGTCCTGCTCCCACGAGCAAGCTTCGCGTACAACTCAAACATCTGTAAGAACACCTCTGGTTGTACCGAGGTCGAAGTGGGTCCATTCATGCAAGGAATCTCGCAGGGTTGTGGCAACTTGGGTGACTGCACCTTGGATGACATCCTGACCGTCTTTGTGAACATCGGGAACTATGTCGTCGGGATTATCGGCGCGGTCGTGCTTCTCATGTACATCGCCGGCGGTTTCTATTGGCTGGCATCGGCCGGACGCAAAGAGTGGGTCGACAAAGGAAAGAAATACATGACGATCTCCACGGTCGGACTCCTCATTGTGATGTTCTCCTACTTGGGGATCTACGCACTCAAAGGCTCTCTACAGTATGGGAACGCCTACATGAGCGACACCCAGCAATATGTTGCTTGTACTGGTGTAGACACCTATGGGCTCCCATGCGATCTCAACTCGACTTGCACGGTGAATGGGTGTGAAAGTGCCTGTCGACAAAACAATCCAAACTTCACAACGGCAGAAGACGGAATTTTCACGGTTATCACCTACAAAGACTGTGTTGACACAGGAGAAGACGGAATGGGTACTTCCGATTCTGAATCCAATCCCTGGTATACCTCTGGCTCCTGCCAGTCCAACCTCTGTTTTGGAGGAGATGAGGTACTCTGTTGTGAGGTTCACTACTTCTACTAACCGTGTCTCTATGAAAAAAATCCTTTTTTCTCTCGCTGCAGGTACGCTCATTTTTCTTCCCAGTGCCGTTCTCGCGGCCACACTCACAAACCCTTTGGGAACAACAAACATTAGAACCGTAATTGGCAGGCTCATCACCTCTCTCCTGGGTGTCACAGGTTCGATCGCGCTTCTCATGTTCGTCTACGGCGGATTTCTGTGGCTCATCTCAGCTGGCGTGCCAGACAAAGTAAAGAAGGGGAAAGAGGTGATGAAGTGGGCTGTACTTGGACTCGTGGTCATCGTTGGAGCCTACACAATCGTCCGCGCCGTCGTCACAGCATTAGAGTCCGGGACGATCTGACGGGGCTAAAGCCCCTGTGAATTTTTTTGAAACTTCACAGCCCCTTCAGGGGCGTCCTGATTTCTCGTGTGGATATCTCCATGTCCGGAACAACCAAAAAAGGCTAAAATACTTACGAACATATTTTTAACTCAATAAATTTCCCTTAACTTTCTTGCTCTTCCTCGCCAGAAGGCTTGGAGGATAATCACAAGGGAGGTGAAGTCTATGTCAAACATTCTTACTAAAAAGCATCTAGGTTTCATTCTGGGAGCCGTGATGGCTCTCTCGATCGGTGCCACTGCGCTCATGGGAGTGCAAGACGTTTCTGCCCAAGCCCTCACGGCAGACGAACTGTTCGGCGGCAATGATACGGGAGCAGAATTTGCTTCAACCTCAGGACTTGGTGAAGCCGACCTTGTGGACACCATCGCTCAAATCATTCGCATCGCTCTTGGATTCCTGGGAGTCATTGCGGTTGTCATCGTCCTCTTGGGTGGTTTCAAGTGGATGACGGCCGGCGGAAACGACGAGAAGTTAAAGAAAGCTAAGCAACTTATCTTCTCTGGTCTCATTGGATTGGTCATTGTGATTTCGGCCTACGCGATTGCCAGCTTCGTCATTGATTCCATCATCAGCGCGACCGCTGGAACTGAAAGCTCCTCTTCGACGTAACTTGTATCCCCCATCCATCCAGATGGGGGTTCGCATAAGGGCGCGAAATTCGTTCCCTTGTGTGAACATCCAAACCCTATGACACGTATTCGTTCGATGTTCCTCGCCTCTGCTCTTGGACTCGTCGTTGTCGCCTGGCTCCTTGCCTCAACACATCCTGTCCTTGCTCAAAGTGCCGTGACAACCATTTCTGAGGGGCTGGATACCGCCGCGGGAACAAGTTACTCGACAGAGCTGACGCTCACGGTCTTCGTGGGAAACATGATCCGTACACTGCTGGCCGCCACCGGAATCGTCTTCCTGATCATCACCGTCTACGCGGGAATCCTCTACATGATCGCCCAAGGAGAGACGGAGAAAATCAAGAAAGCTAAAAGCATGCTGACGAGCTCGGTCATCGGACTGATCATCATCGTCGGTGCTTACGCGATCACCCGCTATGTCGTCGACGCCCTCTCAGAAGCCGCAACTGTTACCACCACAACTACAGCCCCGTAATCAAATCATCAACCACTTTTATTCACCCACGCATATGAAAAAACTCTTCCTAAAAGCCAGCGCCTGGTTGGCAACGCTCCCCGTCCTCCTGCTCCCAGCCGCGGCTCTTGCTCAGCTCTCTGAGGCTTCCACAGATCTCACGACCGTCGGTACTTCCATCGGTGTCGACGCGACAACGAACACCCTTCCTGAGCTCATCGGAAACATCATCGCGGTTCTACTCTCGGTTCTTGGTATCATCTTCGTGGTGCTGGTCGTCTATGCCGGTTTCCTCTACCTCACCGCCGGTGGAGAAACGGAAAAGGTGAAGAAGGCCAAGACGCTTCTCACCCAGTCCATCATTGGTCTCATCATCATCGTCGCCGCTTACGCCATTGCCGCGTTCGTCATCGACGCCCTCACGGACGTTGCTGGATAGTTCAGACATAAAAAAGAAAGACTGGCACAGGCCGGTCTTTTTTGTTTCAAGCATGGTTACCTGTGTCATCCCGACCGAGGCCATACCATGGCCGAGCGGAGGGATCCCGGATCATTCGAGATCCCTCGACTCGCTTCGCTCGCTCGGGATGACACAGGTGGTATGTCTCTCTTAAACAGAATACCCCGCCGTAGCAGAACCACATTGGGGTATCTGCCACGAACGGGGTCGTGGTCGTTGCCGGACGTGTCACCACATCCGGCTGAGCGAGTAGGCCGCGATGGGCTGGTGGCCGCCGCGGCGGGCGCTGGGGTCGCGGTCGCACCCGATCGCGCCGGAGGCGGAGGCCTCGTTGCGCTGAGTCGGGTGGTAGACGGTCTGGAGCGGGAGGCCCTCGACCGCGATCTGCGCGCCGGGGCGCAGGTAGCGGACCGTGAGGTCGTTGGCGAGGCCCCAGGTGACGTTGACGTCGGTCTGGGTCGAGAGGTCCAGCGCCATGACCGTTCCGTCCGGCGTGCCGTCGGCGTTCTTGTCGTAGTAGACCTCGAGGAAGCCGGTGGGGGCTCCCGCGGGGGCGTACACGTTGCCGATCGGGGTGCCGTGGTCGTAGAAGACCACGAACGTGGCGCCGACGCCGCCGCACGTCGACCTGGCGTTGGAGTGCGTCAGATCGGTGATGTGGAGCGTGTCGGGGACCATGCCGTTCAGGCTGTGGATCGAGACCACGGTCGGCTGGGCCACGGGCGCCCAGGCCGCTCCGCCGGTGCGGGCGTAGGTGACGCCCGAGGCGGTGGTCGTGGCGACCGTGGCGGTGGGCGAGGTCTGCGACGCCGGGCGGGCCTGCGCCGCGGCGAGGCGATCGACCTTGCGGCCGAGCTCGTCGACACTCGCGAGGATCGCCTGGTCGCGCTCCTCGCCCTCGCCGATCCGCTCGAGGATCTCGACGTCGGTGGCCTCGGCCTGCGCCAGGCGCAGGTTCGTGACGCACTGCGCCACGGTGGAGGTCCGGGACCCCCACTTGGCTTCGCAGTGCGCGAGCATCTGCTCGCTCGTCATGAAGATGGGGTCCGGATCCGCACTCTGCGCGAGGGCGGCCGGGGTGAGGGTGAAGGACACGAGGAACAGGAAGGAGAGGAAACGAATCATGGTCGAACTCCTTGAGGGGGATGGGGACGGAACTTGTTCGAGAAGGCTCACGAAAAACTTCAGCTGCAAGGCGCGGGTGTCCGATCGCCGGAGCTGTAGCGGAGCTACAGCGAGGCGACGGACGGGACCCGCAACGCAGCAGATGAAGGAATTTCGTGAGCCGACCAGTCGAACGAGAGCCTATTCCCCCGTCCGACCACTTACTTGGTGCGGTTCTGGGTCAGGGACCTGACCCCCGCCGCGGCGCAGGCCGCCTGCTCGGGGACCGACTGCGGGAGTCGGTCGGTCGGGCAAGGCACGATCGCCTGGCCGGTGGCCTGGGTCTGGGGCACGCCCGTCACCACGACCGAGGTCGCGAGCGGGGGCAGGGTCGAGACCGGGGGGCCGGTCACGAAGCCCTGGCCGGGGATGAACCCGGTGTTGGGAGCCGCGTACCCGCCGACCGAGCCGCTCGAGCCGTAGCCCGAGTAGCCGTAGCCGGCCGAGAAGCGGACGTCGCCGTCCCCCTCGCGGGCGAGCGAGGTCGACATCCCCTTGTCGATGGCCTCGGAGGCCAGTTCGTAGGGACGTTCGTCCATGGCATGAACGAACTCGACGGCATTGTGTGAACCAGCGATGTAGCTCACCTGAACTCCCGACTTCGGGTCGGTGAGCCGAACGGTGGCACACCCGCTGAGGGCGACGGCCAGGAGAACGAACAGGGTGAGGAGGCGGTTCATGGTCTCTCCGTGGCGACACCGTCGCCGTTGGTGTGGGGTTGGGTAACACTGTGTCATCCCGAGCGAAGTCGAGGGATCCCAAGGCTTTTCACTCGAGATCCCTCCACTTCGGCCAGTAAAACTGGCCTTCGGTCGGGATGACACAGACTAAAAAGAACGGGCTAAGGTACCATATTTTGGCCCTTTTGTCAAAGTAAAATCCCCCGTCGCTCTCGCTTGCGCTTGAGCTATGGGGGACGTTGCCCTTCAGGGGCACTTGAGGATGAGCCTCTGCTCGTAGGTGGTGCTGGGGTCAGCACACATCCCAGCGCGGTCGAACCATGGACCGTTGTCCTGGGGCTGGACCTGCGAGGAGGTCGTGGCCGGAGCCGGGTCGTCGAACCACGAGCCGATCTCGTGGAGGCCCGCGAGAACCATCCATCCGCCCAGGAACAGCACGGCGAGGAAGGCCCCGCCGCCCAGCACGATCGACGCGAACGTCATGGCGCGGTCGCCGCCGCCCGTCCCCTCCTTGGACTTGCCGAAGAGGAGCGCGACAAGGACGAGGCCGAAGACCACCAGAACGCCCAGGCCGAACCAGTGCCAGCCCGTGAGCCCGGCGAGCCAGGTGCCGACCGTCGAGGTCTGCGCGAGGTTGCCCTGCGCGACGCCCACGGTGAAGACCATCAATAGCGGGATGATCCCGAACACGAGGATGGTCGGCTTGGCCGCGCTGTCGACCATTTCCTCGGCCTTGTAGCGGTAGCCCGCTTCGGCCAGGCCCATGGCCACCGCGATGCCGACTCCGGCAACCGCGAGGACGACGACGCGCCAGATGGGCGCGACGTTGAGGGCCACGGCGTAGAACTCGATCCCACTGCAGAACAGCAGGCCGAATGCCACGATCCGCCGGCCGATCGAGTTCAGCCAGTCTTCCTTGAGCGTTGGGAACAGGGTTCGCACCCAGGCCGTCGCCGTCTGGAAGATCGGAAAGAACCAGGTGACCGCGAAGGCGAGCCAGCCGGCGAGGAAGACGCTGGCTATCGCGAAGGCCTTGGCGTCGTAGGCCGAGCCCAGGAAGGGAACCGCGCCACCCGTGAGCGGCGTGAACACTCCCTGGACGAACATGAGCACACAGACCAGCAGGATCAGGACGATGCCGACAATCGGCATCCAGATGAGGCTGGTGATGCCGGCCGCCGCCCACATGATGCTGAGCGGGCTGACGCCACAGATGGCGCCGGAGCGCTGGACACGGCGGTAGTGCCTGATGGCCTTGGTGTGCAGGGGCTGTTCACCCATGCACCACTGGTCGAACACGATCTGCTCGAGCTCGTCGATCGCCTCGAAGGTGAGCTCGCCCGCGGGGGCGCCTCCCTGACCGATGCGCGGCTTGAACGCCTTGCCGATCAGCTCCTTGATGACGGTCACATCGACCTTGCCCTGGGCGAGGGACTTCGCGAGCCCCTCGCTTTCCTCGTGGGCGAGCCAATCGTAGCCGGTCTCCCGACTGCGGCGAGCCAGCGACGTGTTGCGGGCGCGGATGACGTCCCAGACGTCATCGCCCCAGGAGGCGAAGTGTCCGGGCTTGGGGGCGAGGAGCCGCTGGACGGCCTCGGCCGACGCCGGGTCCCACCGTCCCATGTCGACCATCTGCACCGCGTCGCGCAGTGCGAACGGGCCGATGATCTCGGGACGCTGGGGCGGGTCGGTGACCTGCTTGGAAGGCTGACCCTTGCCACCACCGACCGTGCGGGTCGTGGAGCGGGTGTACTTCTCCGCGTGTCGCCGCGTCATCACCTCGGGGTCGAGGATGATGGGGACGTTCTGGCCGTCGTACCGGATCGAGCCGTCGTCGGCCTTGGCCGGAACGAGGATCCGGTTGGGGAACTCGGAGGGCCACAGGAACACGCCCTGATCGAGCTCGGCCCTGCGGTCCGCGGGGGCGGTGGTCGAGGGGCTGACGATGCCGTCGACCTTGTCCTTGACCGCCTTCTCCAGCGCGTCCGCGCCGACGTCCGAGGCGAACGCCAGCTGGGGGCCCAGGCGCTTGAGCGCCGCTCGCATGGTGCGGGTGAAGGCCCGATTGTCGCCGGGCCACAGGTCGTCGGCGTGCTCGCCCAGAACGGCTCCGGCGGCGCTGACGGCCGCGTAGGACGCGACGCGCAGACCCGGGATGTCGCGCGTGGCCAGAGCCATCGCGCGCAAGGTCGCGTTCTCGTCCATGCCGGTCGAGATCGCGTGCTCCAGCACGGGCTGGAGGACTTCCTCGACCTGGCGGCGCACCGCGGAGACGCCGAGATTCACGCCGAACCGACGCAGGACACTCTCGAGGGCTGATGCCATGATGTCTCTCCCATGTGCGGCTTTGCCGCTGTGCTGAGTTGTACGGTACGAAAAAAGGAAAAACCTTCTCTAGATTGGCCAAAGGCCGCACATAGAAGAAGGTCTCTATTTACTCGATTTTCCCGAAAATGTCAATGGTAGCCTGCTTTTCTTGAATTGCCTTGGTTATGGGAGCCCTGTCCGCATTTCGATTAATCAGAGCCGCGCCCACGACTCGGCCACCGCGCTCGAAGACTTGAGTCATACCACCTGATTCGACGGAACCGACGAGCTCGATCTTCTCTGCCGCCGCCTTGTCGACGTCGCCGATAAAAATGATCTCGAGTCCCAGTACGTTGGTTGCGTACGAGGAGACAAGTCGAAACTCGGTGCGCTCGCCCGTCATGGACTTCGCCACCGTGCGTCCTTGGCTCATGGCGTTCATCCAATTTCCGATCTGGAGTTGTCGCCCGAGGATTGGGTCATAGAACTCAGCGATGTCGCCGGCGGCGTACACACCCGGGATGTTCGTCTCAAGGTACTCGTTGGTCTTCACTCCCACTCCGACCTCGACTCCGGCGTCACGCGCCCATGAAAAGTCTGGCTCAATCCCGATGCCGATTCCCAGAAGCGTCGCCGCGTGTTCTCACTTGTCTGTCACCAGACCTTCGAGTTCTCTTTCACCACTGAGTCGAGTCATGGTCGTGAGCGGATGAAGCTCAACACCATGGCTCCGGATATGGTTAGCGATGAGCTCTCCAACCTGTGGCTCCAGCGAGCGCGACCAGAAGTGAGTGCCGCGATACACAAGCGTCGTGGGGATCTCGAAGTATTTGAAAAAATTGAGATACTCACACGCGATGAAGCCACTGCCATAGACCAAGCCCCTCGTGCGACTCCCTTGCTCGCTCAGGAGTTGGAGAAAATGGTCGGCGTCATCAAGCGTGCGCAGGTAACTCACGCCGCGCAAATCCTCGTCGATCGAACGCACTTCTCCTCCCGTGGCGATCAGAAGTTTATCGTAGGCATACTCACGTCCATCACTCCCCCCGACGAATTTATTCTTTGGATCAAGATGCTGGGCTGAGACGCCAGGCATCCACTCGATGTTCTGCTCACCGTACCAGGTATCACGCTTGAGGAATACGCGCTCGCGTGGAATCTTCCCTTTGATGTAGTGAGGCAACAAAACCCGCGAATAGAGCGGGTGGTGTTCTTCTGAAAGGATGGTGATCTCGGCTTGGCTGTCGCGCTTGCGCAGTTCCTCCGCGCACGTTGTCCCTGCAACCCCTCCGCCGATGATTAAGTATTTCATGACTCGACGCCCCTAAAGGGGCTATGAAAAATTCTTAGAGGCTTTGAAGAAAAATTCACAGGGGCTTTAGCCCCGTCTAAACTTCCGGAAAAAGCTGCGTCCCCGCTTCATCGAAAATAAAGATCGCCAACGTTGGACATGACTGCGCGGCCAGGATGATGTTCTCCTTCTCATCGTCCGTCACTTCAAGCCAACGCTCATAGGTGTGACCCTCTGGCTCTGTTCCATGATCATACACAAGAGCCTTGTTCTCTTCGTTGAGTTGAAATGTCTCTGGAGCAATGGTGACGCAGGAAGCGGCGCCGATGCAGAGGTCGGGATCGACCATGACACGAATACGAGGCATAGGTTAACCGAAATACTTTTCTTTATAGAAGCGGATGAGCTCTTCGACGGCGGGAAGGCAACTGGGGTTGCCGATGCCGACCTTGGTTTTTTGTTGGACGAGCTCGAGGGTGTGCGCGCCTTCGAGCACGGCTTCCTCGATGTCATGGTCTGTTACCTTGGCAACGGGATCAATGATGCGCGCGGACTCCGTGACAATCTTGTCGAATTGATTTACGCGACGATAGTAATCGTTGATCGCGTCGCGCAGGGCTTTGTCGCACAGAACCGAGCAGTGGAATTTGCGCTGTGGAAGTCCGCCGAGCCGCTCCATGATGTCCTGGGGTTTGAGCTTGCGCGCTTCCTCGAGCGTCATGCCGCCATTCTCTGTCACCATGACGCTGGCCATCGAAGTCGAGGCAATGGCACTTCCGCATCCAAAGGTCCTCCAGCGGAACTCGACGATACGCTCGCTTGCTGGATCAACTTTCATCCAGACACGGAGCTCATCTCCGCAGGCCGGCGAGCCGACTTTTCCGATGGCATTATACTCCCCTTCTGGGGCGTCATTGTCCATGAAGTTGCGCGGGTGAAAGAAGTGATCTTTCACGACATCGGTGTAAAACCAAGACTTCGCGTTGTCCGCGGTGGTAACGTCGCCTTGGGTTCCTGGGGTTGGATCTTGTGAGTAAGGCATATCCTTTTGATCCCCCTCCTTTTCAAGGAGGGGCTAGGGGTGGTTATCAGATTCTAAGCGAAGTATTTTTCGTCCACATTCACTGGACTAATCGATCGCAACTTTTCAACAAGCGGTGGGAGGATCTGGATCACATAGTCGATGTCCTCCTGCGTCGTCGATCGTCCGAGCGTCAGTCGAAGCGATCCGTGCGCGACTTCGTACGGGAGCCCCAGAGCCAGGATGACGTGACTCGGATCCAGACTCGCACTCGTACACGCCGAGCCGGTCGAGGCGTACACCCCGTGGGCATCCAGGTACAGAATAAGCGCCTCGCCCTCGATGTCCATGATCGAAATGTTCACGTTGTTAGGGAGACGAGTTGTGGCGTGGCCGTTGAGGCGTGTTTTTGAAATCGAGGAGCGAATACCTTCAATGAGTCGGTCACGTAAGGGCGTGAGACGATGCGTTTCGTTCTCACGATCCGCCTGAGCAAGCTCAAGCGCGGTTGCCATGCCGATGATGCCAGCGACATTCTCCGTGCCTGGTCGGATGGCACGTTCCTGTGAGCCGCCGTACTGAAGCGGTTCGAGTTTGATTCCGCGCTTTACGTACAGAAGTCCGATTCCCTTGGGTCCGTACATCTTCGACCCGTTAAGCGTCAGCATGTCGACGTGGAGTTTCTCGACGTCGAGACTCAGATACTCGGGCGCCTGACAGGCATCGGTGTGAAACACGATTTTCTTAGCCCCTTCCTTCATAGCCCCTTTCCTGCCCGCCATAGCTTCAGCGACGGCGGGAGGGGCGTCTCGACTTGTGCGCCACTTTTGAATCATGTTCCCGATCTGCGCGATCGGCTCAATCGTCCCGATCTCATTGTTCGCGTACATGATCGAGACGAGAATCGTATCTTCTCTCAGCGCGGCTTGTACCTGCTCGACGGTTACGAGGCCATCGCGATCTGGTTCCAAGTAGGTCACCTCGAATCCTTCTTTTTTTTCCAAGTGCATCATGGTTTCAAGAACCGCGTGGTGCTCGATCTTGGTCGTGATGAGATGCTTGCCGTGCGACTGGTTCATGCGCGCGTAGCCGAGAATCGCGAGGTTGTCCGATTCCGTCCCGCCAGAGGTAAACAGGATCTCATCAGCTCGAACATTCAAGACTCGAGCGACGCGCTCACGCGCATCATCGACATCGTCCTTCACGGTTTTGCCAATCGAGTGGAAGCTTGAGGGGTTTCCAAATTTCTCGCCCAGGTACGGCAACATCGCATCGCGCACGGCGGGATGAATGGGGGTCGTGGCGGCGTGGTCGAGATACACTTCGCGCTTCATATGTCTGCCGGAGCGTAACAAAAAAAGAGGGGCTATTCAAGCCCCTCATCATCCTCAAACTCGGCGTAGAGCGCCGGATCTTCCAAATACCGTTTAAAGCATTTCTCCGAACAAAATGTCAGAACCTTTCCGCCATACTCGGTCGTGAAGGCCTGGCTCAAGTCTGTGATGGGCGCAGAGCACACGTCGCATTCGTCATAATGCTCGCCCAGATGAAGTTGTTTGACCCCATCCATATGAGTTCACTATACCTCCACGCCAAAGTAACTGGCAACCAAACGCCCGATCACGTACCCAATTCCTGCGGCGGCCAGAGAGACAACCGTCATCTCTAGACCGCTCTTCCACTTGGAGGTCTTTGTAAATGAGGCCGCCCACGCGCCGACCAAAAAGAGCGTACTCGCGGTGATGATGATCGCGGGAATAACCGCCTGGTTCACCGGAAGGAAAAAGTACGGTGCCAACGGAATAACCCCACCCAAAAGATAGAACACGCCCATCACGATCGCGGCGCGAATGGGATGCGAGGCCTCTTCGTGAACTTCGAGTCCTTTGCGTTCGTGAAAGAGAACCTCAGCTTCGCGGGCGTGCTTGGTCGAGAGATAACTTCCTGCCGACATCGACGTGCCTTCGGCAAACAAAATGACCAATCCAGAAAGGATCACGATGTAGGTATTGTTTGTTCCCACGGCAATTCCCGTAATCGCGCCCATCGTTGAGACAAGCGAGTCCTCAAGGCCAAACACAATTTCGCGCATTGAGTCGACGATTTCATGTTGAAGGCTTTTCTCTTCCATACGAGACTATTATATACTGTGGCTACCTCTAAACGAATACCCTATGCACATCCCCGAACCGCTCCAGGCCTACGAAAAACCCACGCTCCTTGCTGTGTGCGATAACGAACACGCCAAATTCTTCTTGCTCCAAGATCGGGAACTCACTGAAGTCGGTGAAATCCGAATCGACCACGCGGCAAAAGACGGCAATGACCGCACGTCCGGCGTCACTTCCGGCGGAGGCCACTTTACGGAAATGAACGAGAAGCTTGAGGATCAATCCGAACGCCGCTTCGCCAAACTCCTCGCAGAGGAACTGCACCGACGTCTCCAGGCAAAAGAATACGAAGAGCTCATCATGACCGTCCCTGAACCTCGAAAAAACGAGTTCGTCGACGGGCTCCACAACGACGTCCGTGCGCGGCTGGTGATGACACTAGGAAAATCACTCACCAAGGAACCACTCACAGAAGTCCTTGAACGAATCCAAAAAACGGCCTAACCTGTCTTTGTAAATCTTAAAAGAACTGTATGGACACACATAATGAAGCCGCCGAGGCTGCCGCACGAGAGGCACAAGATCAGGAAAACAAAAAAGATCTTGAGTTTCTGATGAAAAAATTTCCAGATGCATTATCTAGCTATCCGGGGGTTGAACTAACTGGTAACAAATTATACCCCAACGAACAAGGCGTCCGTGATGGTGGGCTTGAGGAAGATAAAGAATGGCTTAGCTTTGTTTACTACGAGGCAAAATCAGAAGAAGGAGAAAAAGAACCTTGGTACGGCGCAATCGATCCCGCAACAGGCCAAGTTATCGCAACAGGATCGGAGCTACAGCACTGGTTCGACTAACCATCCAAAAAACGGCTCGGTCGAGCTGAGCTCGACTTAGGCCGTTTTTTGTTTGAGGACATCCTCGATCCAGACGGTGAGTAAGTCTTCGAGTCTCAATCCCGCGGCGTTCATCGCCTTGGGTGTGAGTGATGCGCTGGTGAGTCCTGGAATCGTATTGATCTCAAGAAACCAGATGTCGCCTTGTTTGTCGACGATCATATCTGTGCGCGAGAGGTGCCGCGCGCCGATCATGGCGTGTGCCGTGAGGGCTATGTCTTTAAGCCGCTCGGCGAGGTTGTCGTCGATGGGCGCAGGGCAGAGCTCGTCGCACAATGCCGGATCATACTTGCTTTCATAATCGAAGAACTCTTTTTTAGATCGAATCTCGATGACGGGAAGTGCCATAGTCCCATGCACGTCATCAACGACAGCAACAGTGAACTCTTGGCCTTCAATCAGATCCTCGACAAGCAGGCGACGATCCGAAGGAAACAGACTCGAGTACGTTGTCTCATCACGTGCGAGCGTCACCCCAACCGAACTCCCCTCATCGACTGGCTTTACAACAACTGGGCGCTCCCACACGGGATTCTCTCCGGCTTCGACGATTTTCCAGTCAGCCGTCTTGATCCCATTATGCTTGGCCAGCACCTTGCACATCGCTTTATCCAGGCCGATTGCATGCGCCTCGACCCGAGAAAAAATGTAGGGGGTTCCGAGCGTCTCGAGGAGTCCCTGGATAACACCGTCCTCTCCTCCACGACCATGGAACACTGGCACCGCGACCATAAACTCGGCTCGAGACGCTAGGAACCGATCAAGGTCTGTTGGAAGATCGAATACTTCAACGTGGAAGTTTTCCTCGAGCGCCGCGCGAACGTTCCGTGCAGATTTCAAAGCCACCTCTCGCTCCGAGGTTGTTCCTCCTGTCAGAAGAGCCACGTTTGTCATACTTAGATAGATCGCGAGAGACTCGTGTCCGTTGCAGACAAAAGACCCGAGCGAACTCGAGTCTTTTGTCTGGAGGCCACGGCCGGGATTGAACCGGCTCATCGAGGTTTTGCAGACCCCTGCGTTCCCACTTCGCCACGTGGCCACTATGGCGGCGACTATAACAATCAAAAGTCCAAAAATCAAGAGACCCGCTTGCGCGAGTCTCTGATCTTTTAGAACACTTCGATGGTGACGTACTTCACGCCGAACGCTTTGGCGTCCGCGAGCTCTTGCATCCAAATGTCCATTTTATAGTTGTAGCGCTTGTTCATGCGATCCTCGACATAGAAGACGCGATCCCCATAGAGCTCCGGAATTTTCACGCGCGTTCCCAGCGGAAGGAAGTTCGCGGCCACGACGTTTTCCATATCACGCTCGCACACGTCGAGCCCGGAGGCGGTGATACACGGGCTCTCGTCCGTCTGTCCCACTTCGGACGTATAGGCGGTCACGGGAACGGTGTAGTGACGACGAGCCACAGCGTCATCTGAAACAGGCAGTCGACCGTAGTCTTCTGTCTCGTTTTGCATCGAGTCGATAATCAGGGAGATAGTCTCATCGCTCAAGGCCATGTATTCAAACTCCATGTCGGCATTGGCAAGCTTTGGAAACAAGACGTACGTCGCCACCACGGCCACAAAAACCAGCAACGAGAGGCTTGACGCTTGGCGTCGAATGGGGACGAAAAGCGCCTCAACACGAACCCATGCCTGATACACGGCGGTCGTGATGGAGCGTGAATACGCCACATCCTCTTCCCAGAGGCTCTTCAGTTGTTTGATGGTCTTATTCTTCATACCCGGCGCCTTCCTCCTACAGATGGCGCTGGGCATGAAATAAGCCAAAAAGGCCGGAAAACAAAAGCGCTCCCTTTTAAGGAAGCGCTAGCAGGATATCATAAAAATGCCTTTTCGTCAACCGGG
>JBBTRQ010000023.1:0-56365 GCA_038065075.1 Patescibacteria group bacterium | reverse complement strand
CTTGAGGTCTCTGTATTACCGCTGCTGCTGGCACAGAGTTAGCAACCTCTTATTCATCAGGTACCGTCATTTGTTCGTCCCTGATAAAAGATTTTTACGACCCGAAGGCCTTCATCAATCACGCGGCATTGCTCCGTCACACTTTCGTGCATTGCGGAAGATTCTTGACTGCAGCCTCCCGTAGGAGTCTGGGCAGTGTCTCAGTCCCAGTGAGCCGGGCCACGCTCTCACGCCCGGTACCCGTCATAGCCTTGGTGAGCCATTACCTCACCAACAAGCTGATAGGACATAGGCCCCTCTCGTGCCGCAAAAGCTTTCAATGGGAATGTCCGAAGACCCCCCATCCATATCGTGTATTAGCCACCGTTTCCAGTGGTTGTTCACGAGCTCGAGGTAGGTTACCAATGTGTTCCGCTCCCGTTTGCCACTATCCGCCGTCGCCCTTGCGGGCTATGGCGGACCGTTCGACTTGCATGCCTTAGACATGCCGCCAGCGTTCATCCTGAGCCAGGATCAAACTCTCAATAAATGCCCTGAGCCGAGCTATGCTCGGTCGAAGGGCTCTGCTATTTCGTCCACCGTTGTCCTTGCGGGCTATGGCGGACTGCCCAGCCTTCGCTCTTGCGAGCTACGGCGGGCGGGGAATAAACGTTGCAATCATACAAAAGACAAGTTGTCTTATGGCTACTTACAAGCCATGTGTATGATTTGGAGAAGATTTAGTTGTAATGAGCGCGGGCATTGTATAAAAGGCCGTAAATACTGTCAATAGCTTGACTCCCCATCTTTTTTTGGATTATCCTATGAATGTTCCTCCCTCGTGTCTTTAGGTGGCGCCATGCTGCCGCGGTCGAGAGACAAGACGAGGGATGACATTTCGAAACAGTAATGAAGGTAGTAACAGCTATGGCTGAGAAATACCACGACCAGGAGTTCGTTGAGTACATCATTCGCGGCATCGTCAATCATCCAGATGACGTTACCACAGAGCGCATCGTTGACGAGCGCGGAGTTCTCATCACTCTTCACATCAACCAGGAAGACATGGGGTATGTGATCGGTCGACAGGGTCAGACAGCTCGCGCGGTTCGCACTTTGCTCAAGATCGTTGGCGCCAAGGAGAATGCCCGCGTCAACCTCAAGATCTATGAGCCAGAAGGTTCCCGCCGCCCACCTCGTGAACATCGCGAAGATCGCGATGACCGAGCGCCACGCGAGGAATCCCGCAGTTCGGACGACGATACGTCTGTAGATGACTTAGGGATCTAAACCTAGAGTGAAATCAAAAAATCGGTTAAGCTAAGGCTGACCGATTTTTTGTATGCGCAAAAGGATTCAATTTGATGTGATTACCATCTTTCCCGAAGTCGTCGAGCCCTACGTGGGCGCGTCGATTTTGGGTCGGGCACAGAAGGCGAAACTCATTGAGGTGCGTGCCCACCAGTTACGTGACTGGTCAACGGACAAACATCACAAAGTCGATGACACACCCTATGGGGGCGGCGCCGGCATGGTCATGAAGGTGGAGCCGTTTGAGAAAGCGGTGAAGAAGGTGAAACGACGGTTGAAAAAAACGCGAGTCATCGTGACGGCGGCTTCGGGAAAGACGTTCACGCAAGAAGATGCCAGACGTTTAGCGAAATACGATCAACTCATTTTCCTGTGCGGGCGCTACGAGGGGATCGACCACCGCGTAACCGAGCACATCGCTAATGAGGCGCTCTCGATCGGGAACTACGTGCTCACCGGTGGCGAGCTTCCAGCCATGGTCATGATCGATGCCGTTGCCCGGATGGTGCCCGGTGTCATTGAGGCGGAGTCGCTCAAACAGGAATCGCACAGCGAGGAAGGCTATCAAGAATATCCGCAGTATACGAAGCCGGAAGACTACAAAGGCTGGAAGGTCCCCGAGGTTCTTCTCTCCGGCGATCACAAAAAAATCGCCCAGTGGCGAGAGGAAGAATCCAAAAAGAAATACCCGCCGTCGCTCTGACGAGCTATGGCGGGCGAGGCGACCCTGAGTTGATCGAAGGGCCGCTTTGCGTTTGCGGCTCATGCGCGGCCGCGTTTGGGACTGGACTTGGGAACGCCCTTGAGATCCGGCGGCGTTGCGGCGAGATCCTCCAGCGTGAAGGAGCGACGTCCGCGTCTCCATGCAGTCGCGAGCCGGCTCATGGCGTCTTGCGGGATCGGGTTGGGCGCGTCGCCCGACAGCACTTCGGGTCGAGGAACCGGCTTGCCGGTTCGGCGCCAGGCCAGCTGGGTCGGGTCGTACTCGACATAGCCCTGCTTCTTGAGCGTACGCAGAGTGACATGCGGTCGGCCGCCCTTGCGCGCACTCATCAAGAGCGTGATGAGCGGCTCTGGTACCCAGCGCTCGGGCGCGCGCAGGGCGCGATTCAGCGCCTCCAGATCCAGGATCACCTGCGCTTCGCAGCGGGTCATGCGCCACTTGGGACGTTCGGTGAGACTCATCGGCTCTCTCCTTTCAAGGGGAGCCTAGAGAATCCAGCGTCGCTCGTCAAGAAAAAGCAGCGGATCGTACCGCTGCTCGTTGGTTCAGCAGACGACGAACGGTTCGGTGATCTCAAGGCTTTCCAAGCCTTCGAGCGAGCCCGGACGCAGTCGAACGGCCTCGACGATCCTCAGGGCGCTGAGTTTGAGTGGGCTTTCCGCTCGTTCTCGTGCTGTTGGGGCACGCACGACGACGAGAAGATCGCACGAGCGCACTGCTTCGTGCGGCGGCTCGTAGAGTCCAGATGCTCCTGACCGTTCCACGAACACACCGACGCGCTTGCTCGAGTGCGAGTCGATTCCTCCACCCTGACTCACTCCTGCGAAGCGGACGGGAGTGCCGCGGAGTTCGTAGCGAGCGAGGCCAGGGACGCGCAGACCGGATGTGAAGCGCAAACGCTGACGCTCGAACTCTTGAGGGTCAACACGGATGAGCACAGCCTCGATAGCCGGACGTTCCAGAGCGATGACGGACATGATGGGCTCCTTCGTCCCCGCCCTACGACGGAATGTCGCAGGGCGGGGAAAAGGGTCGTGAGGTGTTCACGACCGCGTCGTTTTTCAAGGCGGCCAGGTTTCTCGGGCACGAGGAAGACACCGCGTCTTGCGATCATGCGCTCGACCCATGCTCGCGGCCCACTCGAGTCGCTCGTATCCGAGTAGTTCCGGATAATGGTACGAACAGGGTTGGAAGAGGATCACAATGACTCCTCGATCGGCTCCAGATCCCAGGTGGTGGCGAAGGGATCCACCGAGCGGTTGTAGGGCTTGCCGGTGAGCGGATCCAGACCCTGCTCTAACCGTTCACGGGCGCGGCGGAAGTCCAGTTCGCGGATGAGTGCGTCCTCGTCTGCGCAGCCGTATGGCGATCGCGCGAGTCCGGCCGGCGCCGTGTCGTTGAAGACGAAGTCGTCGGGCTCTGGGTTGTGGTCGGTCATGCCGTCCTCCCTGGTTGTGAAAGAACAAACGCGCCTTCCCATGATGGAAAGACGCGCTTAATCAGACGGTTTGGCGAATACGTCGCCTGCAGGGGGATCGTCTAAACAAAACGATCGCCTTGTGGGCGACGTATTCAGCTTTGCCGTTGCATCTTTCCCCTTGCGGGGCTAGAGGTCGCACCTTGCTCTTGCGAGTAGGTTGCGGGCAGGTCATCGGGCTAGTTCCCTCGCTACACTCTGAATACGTTTTCTTCAGTTGTGCTTAGAGACTAGCACAGCCCCGCCGCGGCTGTCAAGCTCAATGGGTTACTCGGTCGTGGCCGTTTGATTGACGATGAGCTGTCCGCAGGCGGCATTGATGTCGTCACCCATCGTGTGGCGGATGGTGGCCGTGACGTGATTGCGCGCGAGGGTATCAAGAAAGGCGGTGATCGTCGTGTCCGTTGACCGTTGATATTCGCAGTCCGTAAGGTTGTAGGGAATGAGATTGACCTTGATCCGTCCGATGCGGTTCACGAAGACGGCCAGCGCCTTGGCATGCGCGGGTGAGTCGTTCACGCCCTTGAGCATGACGTATTCAAAGGTGAGGTGGTGACGGCGATTGCCGAATTTTTGAAGGTAGCGCTTCGCCCAGTCGGATAGTTTAGGAAGAAATTCGTCGTAACTGGTTGGTACGATTTTTTTGCGTGTCTCTTCGATAGCGGAGTGAAGCGAAACGGCCAGACGCACGTGTGGCCACTCTGGGTCCGTGAGGAGCTGTTCGAGTCGTGGGAGCACGCCCACGGTGGAGACCATGAGGCGGGTCTCGCCAAGGTCGGTAAATTTCAAAAGGGTGTTGAGCGTCAGCTTTACTTCCTCGTAGTTGGCGAGCGGCTCGCCCATGCCCATGAAGACGATGTTGCTGATTCTCTCGGTAGTCCCAGGCTTCAGCCTGGGTGCGCCCGGGCTCCCGCCGTCGCTAAAGCTATGGCTGGCAGGAAAGCCCGGGTCTACCAGATATCGTTGCCAAAATCGATACTGGTCCACGATCTCGTCGGCGATGAGACTGCGTGTGAGACCCATCTTGCCGGTCGCGCAAAAACCACAGCGCATGGCACAGCCCACTTGAGATGAGACGCAGATCGTCCAGGCACCCGCACGGTTTTTCATGAGGACGGTTTCGATTTCCTTGTCGCCCTCGACTCTGAGAAGCGCCTTGTGCGTGTCCCCGTTACCGCTGACTTGAACTGTCTGTGAGGTAACGCTCATCCATGGGATGACTGCCAGCTTCTCGCGCATCGACTTTGAGATGGTCGTCACGTCGTCCCAACTTTTTGCCGACGAAAAAAACGCACCTTCGATTTGCTTCCATCGAAACGCAGGCTCGGAGGGAAAGAGTGTTTCAAATTGTTCGTGGCGTGACTGGATCATATAAACCAATAGGCGGGAGATGGACTCCCGCCTAGGTCTTAGGATGCTGGTTGTTCTTCTGGTGCTGGAGCTTCTGGTGCTGGTGCCTCTGCGGCGGCCTTTGCGGCTTCAGCGACTTGCTTAGTCTTGGTGGCGGCTTCGTCAGCCTTTGCCTTTGCCTCGGTGGCCTTATCCGCCAGCTTCTTGGTGCGCGTGCCAGAGATATGGCTCACGCTACGCTTCTTGCCTTCAACGATTTTTTCGTCCAAGAGAAGATTCCACACGGTGTCGCTGGCCTCGGCGCCCTGACTAAGCCAGTATTTCACGCGCTCGACATTAAGGACGAGTTCGCGTGGTTCCTTGCGGGGGTTGAAGTGGCCGAGAATTTCGGTGGCGATGGCCCACGGGTCGTTGTGCTTTGGCTGAACGACCACGCGGTAGACCGGGGCGCGCTTGGTTCCAACGCGGGAGAGTCGAATAGTAATCATAAGGGTATTGTTCGTCTAAACATGAGCGTGTTTGACGGCTTGCCCCCCGAAGCCTTGGCGTAGGGGGGATGGCGGCAGAATACGAGATTTCCTTTCTTTCGTCAAGAAATGGATTGACGAGCGGTCTTTTCCCTGCTAGGTTGGTGGCTCCAGAGATTCTGGAGAGGAGGTGAATTCATGAGACGTGTCATCGGGTTCGTGGGCTGGCCGTGTGCCGGCAAGGACGAAGCGGCTGAGTACCTGCAGAAGGTTCACGGGGCACAGCGCTTCGGTCACTCGGACTTCATCCGCAAGCTCGCCGCGCAGAGCGGCAACTGGAGTCCGACGACCGACCAACTCTCTGCGCTCTTCGAAGAGCGGGCCGCGAACGAAGGCTACGGCTGGATCGCGCGGCAGGTACAGGAGGCCGTCGTCGAGCTCTGGACGCGCGAGCCCCGGCGACTGGTCGTCGTCAGCGGGGTGCGCAACCTCGCCGAGGTCGAGGTCTACAACGACCTGCACGGTTTCCAGCTCGTGAAGCTCGAAGCCGACTTCAACGTCCGGCTCGCCCGCGCCCGCCGCCGGCAACGGATGGGGGAGCAGGGGCTCACGGGCCAGCGCTTCCGGGAGATCGAACAGCTCGCCGGCAACGCCAACATCCCCGACCTCATGGCCCTCGACGGTCCCGTCATCGTCAACAACCAGCCCAACAAGCTCACGTTCCACCGCGCGCTCGACCGGCTCGTGATGAGCAAGGAGTGATCGCCGACGCCTACCGCGTCTGGCGATCGACGCACGCATAGCCGCTCCTCACGAGCGGTTTTTTCTATTGGCCAAAAAATCGGCTGAAATAATGGGATATTTCAAGCACCCGTCTTGACAGAACGTGCAAAAATGGTAGCTTGTCGTCTCTTGCTTGACCACGCGCGCATAGGGCAGATCGTTATTTGCGATCTGCCCTCCACGTACGTCGAGCAGGTGTTTGACGACATCCAATTTTTTTTCAGCCAGCGTTGGTTGGGAAGGAGACCCAATGCATTGCCAGAGTAAGCCGGGAAACAGAGCGCTCAAGGCGGCTCTCACGGCCAAAGTCGTGCAGGTCGTCCTCGAGGATTTCGTACTCACGGGGACGCTCGTGGCGCTCAAGCGCCACGTCGGCCGGGGTCCTCAACTGACTCGCTAAGTGTCGCTTGGCGCGTCGGTTGAGGGAAACAAAACAACCTCTTGCGAGGTTGCTACTGCTAATATTCCAGAGTGATATGGGCGTGGGCGGCAAGCTGTTTTACGAAACCCTCGAGTCGGTCGTACTTTCCCCGCAAAGCCGTGAGCTCCGTGTCGAGCTTATTGTGCAGATGGATGAAGCTGTCAACATGGCTCATGATTTCTGACCTCGTCTCAAACAATGCCTGATGTAGTTCATCATGCGTAACCATTTCGTCTTTTATCGCCGAGACGATCTCGAGGATATCGTTGATGGCTTGCTCCTGATCCATACAATTTGAGCATAGCACAGACTGTGGCGCCCCTTCAACCGAACCGTCGAGCGAAATCTCGACGTGTCAGTTGAGGGAAACTTCACGGTGAAGTTGTACCCAACCCCCAGGAGACGTCATGCGCCTCATCCCCGTCCTCCTCGCCCTTCTCCTCTCCACCCCCACCTTCGCCCTCGCGCAGCAGCTCACCGCCACCGCTACCGTGGAGATCTACCACGGCGACACGGTGTGGATGCCAGGCCGGCCGCTCGCCGTGTGCGTGCAGACCGGGTTGAGGGCGAGCGGCCTCTCGGGCAAGTACCGGATCGAGTACCGGTTCGCCTACCGCTCTTCCGAGGGAGCGACGAGGAGCACGCTTCCCGAGCTCCAGTTCGTCTGGGCGGACACGAGCTTCATGCTCGTGGACGCCAACAACAACCTGGTCGCCTTGGCGAGCGGGCGGGTTCGCGGCCAGGACAAGGATCAGGTCCTGTCCCGAGCCGTTGACGGCGACGGGTTGCTCCCTGGGGTGGGTGAGTTCACCCGTATCTGCGGGGATCTCACCGGGAAGACGATCGTCTTCACCCATCGCGAGCACGACAAGTAGCACCCCCAACACGCCCCGCCGGGTGTGGCGATCGACGCACGCATAGCCGCTCCTCACAGAGCGGTTTTATCTTGTTCCAAAACAAAGGACGTCTCATTTAAAGACGTCCTTCGGGAGCTTAGATTGTTTGACGATTGCCATGAACGTTCCGATTGGCAATGGTTTGCTTTTTCCGTGAAAGGGGATCGGCACGATCGAGCCGGTTTCTGGATGCCGATAGATTCGGTGACTACCACGTTCCCTCGAGAGAACAAACCCATGAGCTTTGAGAATGCGTTCAAGCTCTTTGGGTGCGAGCGGATGCATAGGCACGAGTTCGTTTGTGAGTCGGGCGCGGTGTGTTCAGGATCGTCAGACTTGATCGACCTTCTTCTGGGAGTGGTTCCCCAGATTCAACAAGTTCTTCGATCCATAATTCGAGCACCTCTTGTCCCATTTTCAAAGCTTCCTCATAAGTCCGTCCAAAAGTGACGCACCCGGGAAGAGAGGGAAAAGAAACAAGGTGGTTTCCGTCTTCATCTTGCTGGATCACGGCCGTATAAGAGAGTTGTTGAGACTTCATACAAACAAAGAATAACATAGACACAGAACTGCCTCCACCCGGCTTTTGCTTATGGTCACAAATTTTGACTAAATTCAGCTCAAAAAGCACACACTCCTCTTGACAAAACGGTCAAAAAGTGATAGTATTGCACCATTACAATCGAACTCATTGGGGAGAGAGACCTGATGTTCATCCGAGGAAGCCGCAAGGCCTTCCTTAGCTGATTATTGGGTATCTCCGACGAGGTACCTGGTAATCAGCTTTTTCATCTCAGAAGTCTGGAGGTTCTGCCTCAAGACTCTTGGGATGAAACAGTTCCCGACACGCACCCCCCACGCGGCCAGAGGTCGCAGAAAGAAATCATCGTGAACCGTTCCAACTCCGCCCAGCTCGCCGCCACCTTGATCGGTCTGGGCGTCCGTGCCCACCTGGCCGGGTGCCTCGAGATCGTCGACAAGATCGTCGCCGTCCTCCTCTTCAACGAGGATCTCCGGCTGGCGGTGAGCGTTGCCTACCTCACCGACGACGGTGGGGAGCACTACGAGCTCGTCCGGGTCTCGGACGGTGAGGGCACAGCCTTCATCGTGATCCCCGTCCCGCGGCTCGACCCCTCGGCCATCGGCCACGCCTTCACCCGCTACTCCCGCGACATGGTCGACCTGCCGTACCCGGAGCCCGACCCGGAGGACAACCCCGCGATCGTCGAAGCCCGCCTCCGCGAGGAACTCCTCGCGATGGTCGATGGCGAGGAGATCGAGGCGGCCGTCGCGGTCGTCCTCGCCCCGAATGTCACCGACGACGCGGACTACCTCGACGACCTCACCAACAACGGGTTTGACGCCGACGCATGGGACGCCGGCACCAACTGACCCACGCGCCCGACCCGAGGAGTCCGTCCTCGCGCCGGGCTCCTCAACCGAGAAGTCGACCCTTCGATAGACTCAGGGTCGAAGACTCAGTTGAGGAGGAGATCATGCTGAGCATGGTTGTCTTCTCGAACGGGGTGATTCGTTTCGGACGTCTCCTCTCGGTCCGCGGCCACACGTGGCTCGCCGACCATGAGCGAGATGTCTGGTGTCTCGACGAAATCCTGGTCGTCGTGACGTTCTGAACCACCAGGTATGGAGGAGGGTTCATGCCCGAGCAACACTAGGAAACGTCTGGGGGTCGTAAGACCAAGTTGTCGCCCAGACGCGGATAATACAGACAACCCGGCGCACTATGCCGGTTTGCACAACAGAGCGTGAGGAAAGGGGACAGCACCTGAGTACGTAGCAAACCTGTTGGAGCAACCGCTCGAGGGAAACCTTGAGGCGTCGGTGGACGGCAACGTCCTAAAGGGTCGCGCCAAAGCATGGGAAAACAGGCCTTCAGTATTAGGCCTCCCGATGAAGTCGGGTTAATCTGAATACTCCTGGCTCGTGGAGGTTAACGACACGCTGGTCGACGCATCGACTCGGAGGATGAGCGACCTCATCCCTTTGCCCACTAGGTTATCACCCGGGCACTGAGCAAGGAAAGGAGGGACGATGTCCTTCCTGCGGGATCATTGATCTGCGCCCCCCCTGCGCGCGCCAAAAAGTCAGGGGAACGAGGATCCCGGCACGACTTGTGAAGTCGACCGGGGCCTCTAGACGACCTGCCCCGGCCGACGTGGTGCGAAAGCGCCAATCACGTGTCGACTGCCGGGGTCCTCAACCGAGGAATCGAGTTACCTCGAAGACTCAGTTGAGGAAAATAAAGAACTGCTCCTCAGAGCAGTTCGATGAAACTTTCTAGGCTGATACCGGCGTCTCGGATCATTTTATGGACGAGTCCAACGCCGAGCTCCTTGTGAAGGGGAACGGTGACAGGTCGTCTGGTCGGATCTCGATGGTGCTTCAGACGGACGTGACTACCTTTCTGACGTAAAATCTGATAGCCGAGTTTCTCGAGGACACGGATCATCCGCTTTCCGGAGATTCCTGCAAGCTCTGTCATAGACTTAGACGCGAACAAAATGGACGCCTATCTCGCGTCGTTGTCTCACCGCCTTTTTTGGTAACTCTTCTGCGCAGAGTTCGATCGCTTCCTGGATGTTCTTGAGCGCTTCATCGATCGTCTTACCCTGGCTGTAACAACCTTCAAAGACAGGACACTCAACCCAGTAGCCGACAGAATCGTCCGTGTGCACAATGACAGGATAATCATTCACGACGTGTTTCTTCATATAGGAAAAGAATAGCATGCCACCCATGCCTCTTCAACCGAGAAGTCGACCCTTCTATAGACTCAGGGTCGAAGACTCAGTTGAGGACATAAACAAAACACATCCCATCTCTGGGGTGTGTTTTGTTGTACAAAGTTGTGCGTCGTGGTTAGCTCTATTATAGACAAGTGGCCAAGCGAAAGGGGTGAGTCATGTTGACCTTTGTCGCGCTTCTCGGGCTATTCGCGGCGCTCCTCTCCCAGGAACGCCACCCGCTCTTTCGGAGCTTCAACGACCCCATTGAGCGGGAGGGCATGGCCGCCCAGTGGTGGCGCAAGGAGGTCAAGGAGGCTCTCGCCCTCCTTCCTCTGGCGATCTTTCTGGACGTCCTCATGCTCGTTGCTATCGCCCTCCTCTCCTCATGACGACCACCACGGGTCGTTTTTTATTATCGTCTTGCCGTTGCGCCGTTTGAGACTTCTTCCAGATGAATCGACAGCAGATTGGAGATCCCCTCATCGCCCATCGTGACGCCGTAGAGGACGTCAGCCTGTTCCATGGTCGCGCGGTTATGCGTGATGATGATGAACTGAGATTTTTCTGAGAGCTCTTGCAGGATGGAGGCAAAGCGGATGGTGTTGGACTCATCCAGTGCCGCATCGACCTCGTCGAGCAACACGAACGGGCTTGGGTTCACGGCCATGATGGCGCTGATGAGCGCGATTGAGGTGAGCGCGCGCTCGCCGCCGGAGAGCAGATTGAGCGCCTTGAGTTTTTTCCCCGGTGGCGTCGCTTGGATGTCGATGCCGATCACGGGGTCTTGGTGCTTCTGCAGTTTCTTGGCGATGATGTCTTCCCGGTCTCGCTCTCCTTCGCCCGTATCGGCAAAGGCGCGATCCGGTGTCACACCTTCGGCTTCGCCCAGGCTCCCGCCGTCGCTAAAGCTATGGCGGGCAGGGAAGCCTGGGGCTACCTCATCTGCATCCTCGCGTGTGAGCTTCACCAACCGACACGATCCTCCCCCAAACAGCAATTTGAAATACCGTTCAAACTCACGATCGATTTTCCCAAACACCGCCTTGGACTGTTTCTCGATCTGCTCGTCCAGTTCCACAATGACTTTTTCCGTGTCGCGCAGAGCCTTGTGGAGATCGCTCACTTGGCCGTCGAGGAACGCGTGGCGCGTGCGCGTCTCCTCGTATTCTTTCATGATCTCCGGATCGATGCCGCCGATAAGCTCGAGTTTGTAGCGCAGGCGCTGGATTTCGGCGTAGGAGTCTGAATCGTGAGTCGTGGAGCGTGAAGTGTCCAGACGATGCGACCGAACCTCTACCGCGCGGTCTTTCATGAACTCGTTCATCTCGCGAGTGAGAGCCTGTTGGCGCTCCTCATAGCGTGCCACGTCGATTTGTAATTCATTGCGTCGGTTTTCGAAGAGATGAATCTGTCGTTGCTTCTCGCGTAGAGTCTTTTGTTGTTCGATGAGCTCGGTTCGCTCCGATCTTTCCTGGGTGGCGTACGCGTCGATCTGCGCCTCCAGGCCCGTGAGCTCTTTTTGGATCTTGCTCTCTTGCGCTTTGAGGTCTTTGAGTTTCTCGAGGAGCTTGGGATCGGGCTTGATGTCCTCGGGATTTGGCCGCTCGAGGTGTTTGCGCAGGCTCGAGGATTTCTTAAGAAGTTCGTCGACAGCCTTGTGAATTTCCTCGACGCCTTTGAAGCCTTTGAGTCCCTTGATCCCCTCCGTGATCGCCCCCACCTCCTCGACGATCTTCAGCAGCGGCAGAGGCGCCCAGTTACTCTGCGCGCGCACCTTGGTGAGCTCGATTTCTTTCTCGGTCTCAAATTGCGCTTGGCGGTTCTCATGTTGTTTTTTTTGCACCGCGCGATACGAAGTCTGGAGCGCCGCGAGGCCGTCGTCACCGGTCTCTGACTTTTCAAGTTTCTCTGCTGCGCGCTCCAAGTCCGTCAACTCTTTGCGCTCGAGTTTGATTTTATCATCGGCCTCCTCGAACTGTCGCTTCACGGCGTCGAGTTGGTCGATGAGCGTCCACCACTGCGCGCCGTAGTAGTCGGCTTCCAGCGCGTGAAGTTTTTGTTCGATCTCATCGCGTTGCTCGAGCCGTTGAGCCTGGCGCTTGAGGGAACGCAGGCGCGGTTCAATCTCGCGCAAGAGCATCTCGACATCCGCTAAGTTTTCGTGCGTGCGTTTGAGTTTGAGTACGGCCTCATGGCGCTTCAACTGAAACGGCTTCACACCTGTCGCATCATCAAAGAACGCTTTGCGCTCCTCGGGTGTCGAGACCAAGATGTGATCGATCATCCCCTGGCCGATCACGGAGTACGAGCGCTGGCCGACGTTGGCCTGGGCGAGCAGAAGTTGGATGTCTTGGAGTCGGACGTGAGATTCGTTCAAGAGATATTCACTGGTGCCATCGCGGAAGAGGCGACGCGTGATGGTCACATGGCCATAGTCAATGGGCATGGAGCCGTCCTCATTATTAAGGCTCAAGCTCACCTCGGCAAACCCTGCACGACCCTTTCCTTGCGAGCCCGAAAAAATAACATCCTGCGATTCCTTGCCACGCAGGAGCTTCAAACTCTGCTCGCCCAGGACCCAGCGGATGGCGTCGGCGAGGTTGGATTTTCCAGAACCATTTGGGCCCACCACGGCGGTAATAGGGGAACGCACATCGGTTGGGGGCAAAAAAGAAAGCGCGGTTTTTTTGGCGAACGTCTTGAAACCCTGGAGCTCCAATTTCATCAGGTGCATAGTGAAACGATTATAACATGGTTGACCATCGCTTTGGGGTAGGATAGAGTGTGCGGCTCCCTATAGATAGTGAGCCTGTCGAACTATGGAATCCTATCTCCACAAACAAATCTACGATCTGCTCGTGAAAGCTCATGAACCGGTGTTCATTTCGGATGAACGGATCGATGGTGATAGCCTTGGGTCCGCTCTCGCGATGGCGGATTTTATGGCGACGCTCGGGAAGACCGTGCCGGTGTATGTGGCGACTACCGTGCCAGAACAATATCGTCGGCTTCCTCGCGCCCACCAGTGCACGACGAGCCTTCAGATTTTTGATAATCCAGAGGTCGACCTCGTGGTCGTGTTTGATTGTTCCGATGCGGAATTTGTTCGAGGTCTTGTTGAGAGAATTCCAGGCAACCCCCAAGTCATCAATATCGACCATCACACCACCAACAGTCGCTATGGCCATGTGAACCAAGTTGTGGACGGAGCGCCTGCCACCGCCGCGATTGTTCATCGATTCTTCGAAGAGAATCAGATCGTTCCCTCTCGAGACGCGGCGACGTGTCTGCTTACAGGACTGTGTTTTGATACGACGGCGTTCTCGAATGCCGCGACGGATGAACGGGCGCTGGATGCCGCCTCCAAATTGGTACTGAGTGGCGCGCGCGTGCAGGATGTGATTCATGCCATGTTCCACAATCGTTCCGTTTCGGCTCTGCGCGTGTGGGGCGTGGCGCTTGAGCGGATCGAGGAAGATCGCGAGCAGAACATGATCAGCACGTACCTCACACGAGCGGACATCGAAGACAATCAAGTCAGCGATGACGAGATAGACGGGCTGTCTAATTTCCTTAACCTCGTCACGGATATCGACACCCTGCGCGTGTACCGTGAGACAGCGGACGGTCATGTGAAGGTCTCCATGCGATCGCTTACGCGTGATGTCTCGGAGATTGCGAAGGCACAGGGCGGCGGGGGACACAAACGTGCGGCCGGCTATATCATTCCAGAGTCTAGGCTCATGTGTGGGGAGGATGGATGTTGGCGGGTGGAAAAGCTCGTACAAACACGCTAGAATGACCTGCGTATGAATAACCTTGATATCACCTCCACATTCCACGACCCCATCGACTCGATCTTGATTCCAACCGTCATTGAAAAATCTCATGACGGAGAACGAGCCTATGACATCTATTCACGTCTCTTGAAAGACCGCATCGTTTTTCTGGGAACAGAAATTGATGACGTCGTCGCGAACTTGGTGATCGCCCAGCTGTTGTTCTTGGAGAGCCAGGATAAGACCAAGGACATCAAGATCTACATCAACTCCCCGGGAGGTTCCGTTACCGCGGGACTCGCGATCTACGATGCGATGCAGTACGTGAAGCCGGATGTGTCGACGATTTGCGTGGGCATGGCGGCGAGCATGGGAGCGGTTCTCTTGGCCGCGGGCGCGAAAGGAAAGCGTTTTGTGCTTCCAAACTCGGAGGTGATGATTCATCAGGTCCTCGGCGGTGTATCAGGACAGGCAACCGATATCAAAATCCATGCCGAGCGTATTTTGAAGATTAAGGACCAACTCAACAACATCCTCGCCCAGCACACGGGAAAGAAAAAATCGGACGTGGAACGCGATACCGAGCGCGATTATTTCCTCGAGGCCAATGAAGCGGTGAAGTACGGATTGGTTGATAAGGTGATCAAATAAGCAGGGGACAGAGCGGGGATAGGTCGTGGATGAGATTTCTCGAATATTCAAAAAATGGGCGTTCTGCCCATTTTTGGTTGGATCGGTTCACTATTGCCAGGCATTTGTGGATAAGGTATCATGATCGTGTTCAGATACTTGACAACTTTTCATTCAGTAGGTAGACTGTGGCGTTACCCTACAGTCCTGTTCTTTTCTCTGGTCATCCCGGCAATTGTTCAGAGTGATCTGCAGGCACGACAAGCATGGGATTTCATAACGTGGATACATCAGGCATTGCGCTCGATCTGTCCACGCATGAAATTTCTTGCCTGCAGATCATTCTGTGGAATGAGCAAACCCGGCTGAAGGCCTGGCAGGCGATTCGCGCGAGCGAGTCGTTTTGTTTTATGACGTATGGATATTACGGCGCGTCAGAATCAGGTGCAAGAATTTCTGTGGATAAGGGAGGGGGAGTGAGTTCCTCCACGCCGATCAGACAGATACGTGGCAGTGGCCGGTAGTGCGATTCGAACGTCGTCTCTGTAGTCTCTCCTTGTGCGCTCACGACTGTGTATACAAACGATGCATCCGCACCAATATGCGATCCCTGACATTGTTCCACACCTGGCTCGAGATCGAGTGTCTCGATGTATTGCGTTTCACCCACGGGAATCCAACGCGAGACAATGGGAGGCGAGTACGAGGCCGTGCGACCATCGTTAGTGCCCCAGAAGGTAAATCGCAGCTCCTGTGTATCCGTCACGTTTTCGGCTTGGAAGAGGATGTAGTTCTCCGTGTCGTTGAGGAATTTGAAGTCCGGTGCCGGCTCGTAGATCGTCGCGTCTGTCCCCGGGTTCCCGTTGGCCGGATCGTTGTAGTACGAGACGACGAGCGAATGGTTCTGGCGCTCGACGATGGGGAGCCCCGCAGCCATGGCCGCGCGGAAGGTCGTCGTGCCGATTTGGCAGAGGCCTCCGCCGATCTCAGGCGTGATCTTATCGCCCTTAATGACGAGCTCGGGGAGATAGCCATTCTCGTAGGTGAACGGGGAAAGCGCGGCAAGGAGCGAGAATGTCTCTCCCGGTGCGATGAGGATTCCATTCAAAAGATCGACACCGTTTTGGATATTGCCGCGGCGGTTGGTCGGGCTTCCGCGATAACTAGATGTGCCCACGCCTAGGATTTCGTCGATGCCCAAGTCGTTGACGTCGCCGGTAGTGATGGTGGGTGGAACAATGTCTACGAGGAGTTCGATGGGAAGAAGCGGTTCTTCCTGAACAACCGCGATCAGCGCGAGCAGGTCCTCCTTCAATTGTTCCTCATCGAGGGTTCTTCCCTCGAGGCTTTCAACAAAGTCAACGACGCGTCCGTTCTCAATGGTGAGCCGGGCATCACGAGCGGTTTGGTTCACGTCCTGTGCGATCGTTGTGATCCAGGTGAGGAGGGGTTCCTCTAAGAACGTCAATCGCAGATCGTCTCCCGGGGCGAGCATGGCGCCGAGCTCATCTCCGGTTAATTTCCAGGTTTGATCCTCGTAGGTGGCATAAATTCTTTGCGAGCCTGTTTGTAGAGCGGTCGCGGCCTTACTGGCGAGCTCGTGTTTTTCCTCTTCGGAAAAGACGCGAGGCGTCACTTGCGTAAGTTCAAGCACGATGGGAGACGATTGAAGTGTCACGAGTTGTTCCTCCAGCTCTCTAAAGAATGGATCCCACTGGAATTCCTTCCCAGGAGTTCCATCGACCACACCAATCGACCACATGTTTTTTTCTGCATTCCACGAGATGGTGAACGTGGCGTTTTGTGCGCGGACCTCCGTATCAGGGAAGAGCGCGAGCACGTTTGTTTGGATACGGTCCTCTTGGAGCGTGACCGGAATCGCGACCGCGCGTGGAGACAGGAGCGAGAGGAACATCGCGGCGGCATCGGCAATGGAGCCGTCCTTGTGCCCTGCCATGAGGGAGTCGAGTGTTTCCGTCAGCGCAAAGTCAACATCCTGTGCCGCGTCACCAGAGGACAACGTGACAAGGCTCAATGTTCGAGATTCATCACCAACCACCACCTCGACACCGTCGGTAAGGATGGCGTCGATGCGTCCCTGCAAGGCTTGGCGTACTTCTTCTGGATCCATTCCGCCCACCTCGACGCCGTCGATGTGGGTGCTGGGTGGCAATCGTCCCTCGTAGTCATGCGCCCAGAGGTAGATGCCCAAACAAAAAATCGTGATGCCCACGAGGGTTGAATACAACACGACTTTGATGGTCCAGGTCATAGATCGTCCAATTCGAGCACGGTAATGCTTTTGTCCATCTCAACTTTTTTCATGTGGATCGTCAAGATGCCGCGTCGCAGGGTGGCGTCCACCGAGTCGGCGTCGACCGAACAGGGAAGGATGATGGTGCGCGAGAACGATCCCCAGTGGCATTCTTGGACGTGAACTTGATCGCGCGTAGATTCTTCACACGCATGGTTGCGCACTCCTCGAATCGTGAGCGTGTCATCGGAGAGGGTGATGTCGAGGTCTTGGGTTCGCACACCGGCAATAGCCGATCGAACCACGATCTCATCTTGTGTCTCCACCACGTCAACCGAAAGTTTACCTTCGGTTTGCGAAAGCCAGTCGGAGACATTGAGGGAGTGATCAAGCTCGGACATAACGCGCTCATTGTACCTTATTTGTCGATGGCTCGACTAGCGTTTCCATTCTGCCTGAGACGCTCCAGAGCAGTTCAAAGATCTGCTCAACCATTTCGCGCAGAGTTTTGCTTTCGATCGTCCAGTGGATGCCCTCACCCTTGGTCGTGAAAAAGGCGACCGTGTTGTCCCAGAAAGAAATGCTTGTGCGAAACGTGAGCTCAGATGGAAGGAAACGGGCCTCGCGTAGTTCGCGTTTGTGTGTGGCGAGGCTGTACTTCTTGATTTCATGACTGCGGACGCGAAGACTTTTAAGCTGGACGCCCGCCTTCACTCGACGACGGGAATAGTGGTACTTCTCGCCAATGATGTGCTGAAAGTCATCCGCGGAGACGATCTCGTACACAACCCCACTTCTGCATTCCAGGCTTGCGTTGAAAATTTCGGCGACCCGATCGCGTTGGTACACGCGCAGTTTTGGGGTGGTATGCGTTTCCGTTTTGAGCTTCTCCAAGAGGGGGAGAATTCCAGCCACACCGCTTGCCTGCTCTTTGAGAATCACGCGGAACACATCCGGGTCGCTCGCCTCATACAAGGAGCGGCTTTTTTGTTTGCTGACCTCCACGACTCCCCGGTCGACGAGTCGGTTGATTGAGGACTGGACGGTACTCACAGGAATCCCAAGGACTTTCGCGAGCGGGGTGAGCGTCGTCTGTCCTTGGGCAAGCAGAGCCATATAGACGTCCTGGTCCTTAGGGTTAAAGCCAAAAGACGTAAGGACCTCCGTGATTTCTTTTTGTTCGAGCGGTGAGAGGTTCATAGCTTGTGTCATTGCGAGCGCGCCGAAACCGCGAGCGAAGCGTGGCGGGAAGCAATCTTTTACGATTTATTTCGTAGCGATTCCTTTACATCATTTGCCTAAATTATGACACTTTTTTGATTTGAGTCAATTTCAAGACGATTTTTCGTCGAGTAATTTCTGTGTGACTGGCATGATGATCCTGCGAGTGAGGGGTAGCACATAAGGTCCGATCGGCACCTATGTGCACCCCCCTCGGTCGCTCATTCAAAGGAGAACGTCATGAAGGTGCTCAAGAAGGGTCGCCCGCAGAAGGGTTGGTCTGGAGAGTTCGATTGTACTGGCAAGGGAAACGGTGGTGGTGGGTGTGGAGCCAAGCTCCTCGTGGAATTCGGCGACCTCTACCACACGCACCATTACGACTACGGCGGTGGCCATGACATGTATGTCACGTTCTCGTGCGTTGCCTGCGGTGTCGAGACAGACATCGACTACCGCGGTCCCAATGACTCGAGCATCCCCGACAAGCGCTGTGCTGATGCAGGAGGTGCCCGTGACTGATCAGCTCACCGTCGACGTCGTGCTCACGGACGGCGTCCGTGTCCTCCTGATCGAGCGTGCGAAAGATCCTTTCAAAGGGTGCCTCGCGTTTCCAGGCGGACGGGTCGATCCAGGCGAAGGCTTGGTCGATGCGGCCGTGCGTGAGCTCGAGGAAGAGGTCGGGCTTGTCCTCTCCTGTGAAGTCCTCGAGCCCATGATCGTGCTGGACACTCCAGGCCGCGATCCGCGTCCCGGCCACACGGCCGCGCACGTGTTCTGGTGCCGCGTCGATTCGGACACCATCGGGATGGCACACGCTGCCTCCGATGCCGCCGCCGTCCATCTCGTCGATCTCGACCAGATCGATCTCACCCGCATGGCCTTCGACCATGCCGTCGCCCTCGCCCGCCTCAAGGAGGTGCTGGGAGACTAAAACGCAAAGCCCGAAGGCACGCAACCCTCGGGCATTTTAAAATCTCGACAAAAGTTTTCAAACACAGAATTTACGATGGATGCTTCTCCATCCATCCTTTCAACTCAACAAAAATCTTGTCGTTGAACTCGGGAGGCATGAACTGGAAGATGGCTCGCGCGTTTCTCATACAGTACTCGATCTCGCCGACGTTTTTGGTGGCGGTGTAGAACTTGAAGCTATCAAGAATATCTGCCGCTTTTACAATGAGCGCGTCCTGTCCGTTTTCAACACCGCGACGGATCAGTTCTCTTGTCTTCTCTTCCTTATCCTGGATGGAGTCATCTTTAGTACTTGCTTGCACCAGTCTCAAGACCGTTTCACCGAATTCGTCTTTGAGAATTTGTTCGGTGATGTTGCTGAACTCAAGCGTGTCGTGTAGCAGACCAGCGAGAATAATCTCTCGAGAATAGTGATTCTCGTATAGATAAACACCCACTCGTACGTCATGGAAGAAAACAGGCTTTCTCGTATTTTCGTCTGAGACAGGCATGTGTGTGGACAAGAGTCTCAGACCCTTCTCGAATGCTATATTCAGTGGCTTCAGCATAAAAAAATCAGCCTGAATTTTTTAGGCAGTTACAGCAATCAATTTTCGCATCGCGGGTTCCCGTTTGAATTCAGAAAGAGATATATCCATGATGTCAACATTTACCATGTGGCCATCCTTGCCGTAGTCGACGATAACATTTCCGTAGATATCCGAATCAACACTCTTTTGTGGAGATAGTCGTATTGAGAGAATCTGTGCCTCAGAATCGTAGGAAATTTTTGGTTTCTTCGTTGCCATACTACTTGCCTATCTTAACTGATACTTCCTCAGCCACTCGTACAACGGTCCGATCGTGAAGCCAACCACAGCGGCCCACATGATTTCCTCCAGCGGAATGCCGCCGATGATGAAGCCGGAGAGTGCGTCGAATTGCCAGAACGAGGCGGCGTCGATGGGGAACAGGCGCACGAAGAAAATTTGTTCGACGATGAAGACGAGCGCGGCCATGAAAAGCCCTGAGAGAAGCGCGTTCATCGTGAGGTCATGGCGGTCCGCGATGATGTACATGCCCACCAAGAGGCCACCGATGATGAGGCCTTGGATGCTCGAGAGATCAAAGACCTCGATGAGCAGGAGCGCGGCGAACGCCCAGAGTCCGAGGATGAGCAGAAGATGTCCCACCCAGTGGCCAAGATGTTTCATCTCGTATCGTGAGCCACGAATCTTGTGCGCGTGTTTGCCGATGAGCACTTGGTAGATCACGGCCGCTACTCCAAAGAACGAAAATGCGAAGAGGAAATCCTCGATCCCTACCGCCGCGACTTCGTCGGAGACAATTTGTCGGAAGTCGTAGGCGGCGATCAAGAGAATTCCCGGCGAGAGAACAAGACCGACGATGCTCATGATGATCTGCTCGTGACGCGTTTCACTTGAGAACAAAAACAACGCGAGCCAGATGACAAACAAGATAATCGATGTAAGGAGAAATGCGGTCATATGACTCTAGTGTATCACGAGTCCCAGTCCCCCACGCGGCCGCGAGCTCGCTTGCGGCGCTTGTCGGCTTCACTTGCGCGACGCTCACGAGCCTTCACGCCTTTTGTTTTTTTCGTTGCGACGCGTTCCTCGATTGGCGTGAGGGCCTCGCGCAAGAAGGCGTTGAGTCGATCAATGCAATCACGTTTGTTTTGAAGCTGTGAGCGTTCCGAGATGCAGACGAATTTCAACTCGTCGCTTTCTTCGAGGATTCTCTTACGCGCGTTTTCTCTAGCGTGTTCTCGCAAGGCCTGTTTTTGTTCCTCTGAGAGCAACGACGAAGACCCAATCGTCCATCGCAATTCCACGCGCGAGTCGGTCGTATTTACCCCTTGTCCTCCGGGTCCGCCCCCTCGACTGGTGGTAAAGCGAACCTCCGTCTCGGGGATCTCTCCGCGCTCCCAGTCGAATTCGACTTTTTTAGTTTGTTTCTCGAGCATAGTTTCTGGCGGTGTCCCGCCGCGTCGTTCAGGTGGCATATGAGGATAGTATAGCAAGGTGGGGCATGAATCGTGTAACGTGTAGCGTGTAACGTGAAGCGTACTGACAACACGCTCCACGATTCACGTTTCACGATTCACCCTATGTACACCGGCATTATCCAAGCGCTTTGTCCCGTAGTCGAGATGATCGACAAGCCGGGACTTAAATCATTTACGGTCGAGATGCCGACAAGGCTCGCCGACGGCCTCCAGATTGGTGCGAGCGTTTCGATTGATGGAACGTGTTTCACCGTGACCAAGATTGACGGCGCGCGCGTGAGTTTTGATGCGATGCAAGAGACGCTCGCAAAGACGACCATCGGCTCGCTCAAGGCTGGCGACTCGGTCAATGTCGAGCGCTCGGCCAAGATGGGAGACGAGATCGGCGGGCACCCCATGAGCGGTCATGTGTCGACGATGGCAGAAATTGTCGACGTGGCAGAGAGCGAGAACAACAAGTCGATGACATTCAAGGTGAACCCGTCGTGGATGCGCTTCATCTTCTCCAAAGGGTTCATCGGTCTGGACGGCGCGAGCCTCACCGTCGTGGACGCCGACGCAAAGGCGGGGACGTTCAAGGTTCACTTTATTCCCGAGACGCTCAAGCTCACACGATTCGGCACAAAAAAAATCGGCGATCATGTGAACGTGGAGATCGATCCCCAGACGCAGGTCATCGTCGAGACGGTCGAGCGAGTCCTTTCTGAAAAGACATCTCTATGAAAAAATTTCTTCCCGTCTTTTTCATGCTGGCGCTCCTGGGGTTTGGGTGCGCGTCACCGGTTGATACGACCGATAGGTCCGATTCGACCGATACGGCCTCTGTATCCGAACAGACGGAGCCAGTCCGTGAGGTCGTGTTTGAGAAACTCTATGAGGACCAGGTCGACGCTCCCCTCTGGCTCTTTGGCGTTGCCGACGATGAGGGTCAAGTCGTTTTGTCCGCCGAGCGCAATCAAGGCATCGACATGGCCTTTTTCGATCCCGAAGATCCTGAAGCAACACTCGACTGGAAGACGATCGTGTCGCGCGATGAAGTTGGCGGAGTCGCAGACCACTGGCACGTCTTTGCGGGCGGCTATCACTATCTTGTCTTTTCCCAACCATCTGCCGACTCGGCGTACGCCGTGAAGGTCGATCGCGATTTGAATCGGATGGCCATGGAGCACATCATCGATCGGTACGAAGTTCCGGCATCGGAGCGTCCTCCGATGGGAGGCGAGTTCCTCGTCACCAACGACATGTTCCTCGTGCCTGAAGAGGATGGGATCGCGGCGGCGTTTTTCCTCCCGACGATCGGCCACAAGGTGTTTCGGATGGATGAAGATCTCGAGGTCTTCGACACCGTCACGATCGGCGGGGGAGAGATCGTTCATGGTAACGGCTCGAGCGCGATTCAAACACAAGATGGATTCGATGTACTGGCCGCGGACACGATCATGCACCTCCAGCAAAGCGGCGTGACGCGCCTGCGTTACGATAAAGATTGGGAGCTCGTCGATACGACTCGGCTCGTGGACGAGGATAAACAGTCCGCGGGGATGACGAGCGGTGTGTATCTGAACGACGGGAGTCTCGTGATGCACGCGCGGGTGAATGTTGATGCATACGCTCGTGGGCAGATGCCACCTCCTCCCACGCCAGGAGTCCTCACCGACGACGGCGGGAACATCGTGCGGTACGTATTCAATCCAGAAGGTGAACTCATCTTAACGGAGTACCTCTACGAAGGCACTGATGCCCATCGCCCACATACGGCACTCGTGGGAGACCTCCTTATCACGACATGGGACGGCGGCGGTGGAGGGACCGCGATCCGCATCGACCGCATCGAGTAAATAACAAAACAGGCTTTGCGGCCTGTTTTGGTTTGGGGTTTACGTTGTCACTCGACCAGTCGATAAGATTCCAGACTTGTAGAGTTCGATGAGTCCCAAGAGGGCGGCCAGGATCGTGGGACCCGCGATGGCGCCCACACTGCCGAACGCGGCCAAGCCTCCCAAGACGGCGATTAAGACCAGGAACGAATGCAGATGCGCGCGGCCGCCGATGAGGGAGGGGCCGATGAGGTTATCGATCATCGAGACAAACACGAGAGACCAGATCAGGAGTCCGATGGCCGCCGCGGTCGAGCCTGTGAAGAACAAATAGAGGATGGCAGGGATGAGGACGATCGCGGTTCCCAGAATCGGCACAAGGCCGGCGACCGCCGTGAGGGCGGCCCAGATGAGAGAACCAGGGACATGGAAGATCGTCATGCCGATGCCCGCGATGATGCCCTGGATGATCGCGACCAACAGGACACCAAACACCACGCCGCGGATCGTGTTCACGATGCGCTTAAGGAGCATCTTGTCCGTCTCGTTGGCGAGCGGGGAGAGGGCGAGGGCTTCATTGTAGAGATGTTCACGGTTGGTCAGCAGATAGTACAGACACATGAAGAAGATGAACGTGTTGAGGATGAGTTGGGTCGAGGAGGAGAACACGTTGCCGACGTTTTGGAACGCCCAGGTGGCGACGGACTTGCCGATCGCGGAAAGGTCGACGGCGGCGAGTTCGTCTTGCACGGGTGTGGGGAGCGTCTGGATGAGCGGCGTGGCCGTGGCCTTGAGCTCGTCCAGCCAGGCGGTGTCCGATGCTGCCGTGCGGACTAAATCAGAGGCCTGCGTGACCATGAGAAAGAGCACGGTCAAGATTGGGACGAAGACGAGAAAGAACGTAGCAACTGAGAGTAGCGCGGCGGAGAGCCGTGGGCGCTTGAGAATTTTTTTGAGGCGCTTGTCGATGGGCGACAAGATGACCGTCACGACGATCGCGACGATGATGACCAAAATAAACGGCTCGAGTATTTTCCAAAAGAGAAAGAGCACGGCGGCCATGACGAGAAGGAAGAACCACTTCTCGATGGTCATGTGGGATGGTTGGGAAGGCATAGAGGTAGCCGCAGGCTTTAGCCTGCGCGAGTTATTGATTCAAGTGTATCACATGGTCGTTAACGTGCGGTGGCATTGACGTGACTCTCCTTTTTTCTTATGATACCGCCGCATTTATCTTCTGGCCCCATCGTCTAATGGTTAGGACATCAGGTTTTCATCCTGGTAACGGGGGTTCAATTCCCCCTGGGGTCACCACAAAAAGACGCATCATGACTTTTTCGCTACCAGTCATGTATGCGTCTTTTTGATTCGGACTCTCTGAGCTTGTCGAAAGGGGATGGAAGAAATTGAGGAACCAAACGATATCTGTTATTGTGCAGGTATATGAATAAGACTTTTCCTGTGAATCGTAACTTCCAGGTTGTGTACCGTGAAGAAGGCGGTTGGTTCATTGCCACCGTGCCAGAGCTTCCCGGCTGTCACACGCAGGGTAAGACGCTCGCCCAAGCCGAGTCGCGTATTACCGAAGCTATCGAGGTATATCTGGAAAGCCTCGCCACCCATCGCACAAGTCTTCCGAAGAAAGAACAACGTGTCTTTGTGAGCTCGGTTATGATCCAACCCTAATCGGGTATGACTGCGTTTCACCTCCTGCCGTCTGTACGTGCCAGCAAGGTAATCCGAGCCCTCGAAAGAGCCGGATTCGTCCAAGATCGTCAAAAAGGCAGTCACGTCGTGATGCAACATCCGCAGAGAAAATGCCAGACGGTTGTGCCTGTCCATAAAGGGGAAACCATTCAGAAAGGACTTCTGATGGACATCGTCAAACAGGCCGGGCTGTCAGTCGAAGAGTTTCTCAAACTGTTGTAAAGGTCTTTGTAAAACGATCCCTGTCGGGATTGTTTTGTTTTCATGTTGTGCGTCGAATCTTATCGAACCGGCTTGATGGTCTGGAACATGGCATCGATTTCGTCGAGGGTATAAGTCCCTATCCCTGGGAACCAGTCTGCCCCCTCTGTTGTTGGGGGAGGCTCATCGCTTTCTATTCCTGTTGTGATCGAACAATCGTGCCCGTTGTTACGCCTGAAGTTTCCGAAAGGGAAACAGCGGTCATGAGATCTGCTTTTGTGTAAGCCTGCACAACGCTGCCTTGAAGGGTATAGTCTTGGGACTTCACCCAACCCTCGTTGGTGAGCTCTGCTTCATACCACGCGGCGACAACACTCAGAGAGTCCTCGCTTGAGAACATGAGAGACACGCCCTCATCGGGGATGTTTGCCGCGCTGATGATCGTGATGTCACCATCGTAGACAAAGAAGTCCGTGGGGAAGTCGTCTGGGAGTGAGATATCAGAGGATCCGCCCGTTTCAGATTCGATTCCCCGTTCGATCGCTGTCTCGGTCACGGCGTTGAAACAACCACCACCAATCAGGACGAGACTCAAGAGAGACAAAGGGAGGAAGGCATTTTTCATAAGGATGGTTAGATTAAGATATACCAGAAAAGTATAACCCATGACGGAGGTCGTTGAAATACTGTGAAAAAAAGAAGCCCAGGATGAAGGCTTCTCTTTTGTGAACGAGATTTATCGAGTAACGCTGATGGCCGCGCTCAACTCCGCGGTTGGAGCCGAGATCGTGATAGCTCCTGTCGTAGCGTTCTGAGCAATAGTGTATCCGGTGGCGTAGCTTGTCTCAGATGTCCAAGCGGCGTCGGCATCGGATGGATCGACCGGCACCGATGGAAGATACTCGGTTACCAGACAGGGGGCGATATCATAAAGTCCTACCCCGCTTCCCATTTCCGTCGCGGTTGCGGGAATCGTTCCGGCGGAGGCGCAGGTGAATACCCCATTGTTTTCCACGGCATTGGAGCTGATCGCATTCATGATGGTGTTGAGGTGCGAGTAGCGCGTTGAATTGCGTCCACTGGCAAACTGTCGACCTGGGTTAAGAGCGACGAGAACGGCACCGACTAAGATGGCGATCAGGGCGAGAACGATGAGGATTTCAACGAGCGTGAACCCTCGTTGTGATGAAAGTGAGCGCATAGGAATAGGTTTCGTTAAAGTTATTTGCTACAATTATAGCACAAACACAAACATATGGGTCAACGCGTTGGGACAAAAAATCATACACAGGACGAATCCTTCCTCCAGGAGCTCGCGCGGCATGTCAACGAGAGCAGAAAAATCGTTTCGCTCCAGGGGATGGACGCGTTGGAGAAAGCCTCGATCAAAGAGTTGGTTGATGGGCTTGTTGAACACGCATACAAATCGACCGCATCGGACATTCATATCGACCCCATTGAGGGGGGAACCGTCATTCGGTTCCGCATTGATGGAATTCTCCATGACGTATTGTTACTCACGCCGGAGGTTCATTTTAAGGTTGTCACCCGCATTAAAGTGTTGTCCGAGCTCAGGACAGATGAACACTATGCCCCGCAGGATGGTCGCTTTCGCATGACGCTTGGTGACACGCCCGTCGACATGCGGGTCTCCATTTCCCCGACTTTTTTTGGAGAGAATACCGTCATCCGATTGTTGATCGGTCAGACGAGCGCGCTCGCGCTGGAAGAGCTGGGGTTTTCTGAGAAGGATCTTAAACGCATCAAGAGAAACATTCAGAAGTCTTACGGCATGGTGATCGCTACCGGGCCAACGGGATCAGGAAAGACAACCTCGCTGTATGCGATTTTGGATGTTCTCAACTCCCGCGAGCGTTCCATTATCACCATTGAGGATCCCATTGAATATACCGTTCCAGGGGTCACACAAATTCAGATCAACCCACGTACGGACCTGACCTTTGCCAAGGGACTGCGTACCATCGTCCGACAAGATCCAAATATCATCATGGTGGGAGAGATCCGAGATGAAGAGACGGCGAGCATTTCAATCAATGCGGCCATGACGGGTCACTTGCTTCTTACCACTCTGCATACAAATAGCGCCTCCGTGACTCTTCCTCGGTTACTCGATATGGGAATCGAGCCGTTTCTGATCGCGTCGACCATCAACCTGGCCATTGGTCAGCGGCTTGTCCGTCGACTGTGTAAGGAGTGCGCGCAGAAGAAAAAGATGTCTGACATTGAGCGGGAGAGTCTTTCCAATTTCGTCTCGGAAAAAGAAATGAATGAGATTGTGTTTTCTTACTTGCCCCAAGGATGCTCCTCTTGTAGTCAAACGGGGTACGTGGGGCGCCTGGGAATTTATGAAGTGTTAGAAATGTCCGAAACGGTGAAGCGGTTGATTATGAAGCGCGAGAACGCGACTGAAATTCAGAAGGTGGCGATCGAAGAAGGGATGACCACGATGGTATCTGATGGGCTTGGGAAAGCCGCGGCGGGACTGACATCCCTCGCGGAAGTCGTGCGTGTGATTCAAGAATAAGGTATGGCAAAGCCCCAACCGGAGCAAAAACCTTGGCCGACGAAAATACGCGTTTTCGATCGAATGACGTCCAAAGAACGGCTTGTCTTGTTTAAGCATCTTGCCGCCATGATTGAAGCCGGGGTTCCCCTTGAGAAAGGACTCTTGGCCATCCACGAACAAACACGCTCCAAGTCGTTCCATCGAATCCTCCATTCCCTTGTGAAAGATTTGGATTCCGGTGAGACGCTTTCTTCAAGCATGAAGAAGATGCCGCATATCTTTAATGAGCTTGTTGTTAATCTTATTTCCGTTGGAGAGAAGACGGGAACCTTGTCCGATTCCCTCGTGAGGATTAACGATCATTTTGAAAAGGCGGGAGAACTTCGAAAGAAGGTTCTTTCAGCGCTGATTTACCCATTCATTGTTGTGGCCGGGACGATTGGAACCGTGGCGTACTTGGTGTTTGTTTTGCTCCCGCAGATTACGCCGCTCTTTCTTTCCCTAAACGTAGATCTTCCTGCGTCCACGACGTTTGTGATTTTCTCGGCAGAATTTGTCACGACGTACTGGAAGTGGATGGTCGCGTTGTTGGTTTTCGGAGTCATCGCGTTTTATTTTGCCTTGAAGATCCATCGGTTTCGCTATGCCTTCCATTCCCTCACCTTGTATATCCCGCTGGTAAATACCTTGATCAAGAAGATTCAGGTCGCGCGATTTTCACAGATGCTCGGAGTCCTACTTGCTTCCGGTGTGTCGGTCGTTCCCGCGTTTAAGATTGCGGCCGAGTCCATTGAACATCCCGTGTACCGACGATCTCTGGAGAAGATTGCCGCCTCCATTCAGGGAGGGGAAAATATCGGACTGTATTTGCAGGCCCATCCCGTCTTGTTTTCTCCGCTCGTAACCCAAATGGTAAGCGTGGGCGAAGAGACGGCACGGCTGGATAAAAGTTTTTTCTTCATCGCGAAGTTTACGGAGGAAGAAATCGATGAAGTGATCAAGGTGATGACGACTCTTCTTGAACCACTGCTGATGATTATGATCGGAGGATTGGTAGGGTTTGTCGCCCTTGCCGTGATCACGCCGATCTACCAATTAACAAGCGGCATCGGCTGATGTATGCGCGCGGATCGTGGATTTTCTTTTATTGAGACACTCACGGTCATTGGGTTGATTCTTCTCTTGGCCGCGACCGGCGCCATCGCCACGTTTGCGCTTTTGGGATGGCAATCGCTTCTGAATAACACCAACTTGGTCACCTCGCAGATTGCCCTGGCACAGATGGAGTCGTATACACAGGTCGACGATCAGTCGCATGGAGTGAACATTTCTTCACAGACGGTGACACGGTTCACAGGAGATTCGTATGCGTTGCGTCAGGTTGAAAAAGATGTCAGCTTCCAGATGCCCGCGAACATTACGGTTACGGGGGATACACAGATCGTGTTTCCCGTGGGGGATCTCTCCCCGAGTCAGCCCGTCCTTGTGTCATTGCAATTAGGGGACCGAGTGTATGACATTTCAATTTCTTCCTATGGAGTGTTACAAGTCACAGCAGGGAGTCCAGGCCCTTGAGGTTATTATCTCCATGGCCCTGTTCGCGATTCTTGTCGTCGCGGTGTTTGTGTTGTTTGGTTCTTCCATTACGGAGAGTAACGGTCTTTTGAAACAGGCGCGGGCAAATACCCTTCTCCAGGAAGCTCTTGATGGAGCCCGGTTTATCGGATCAAGCGATTGGGCATCTCTCGCGGTGGGCCAGCATGGGCTCAATTACGTCAACGGGTCGTGGTCGTTTTCTGGGGATACAGACGTGACGGATGGAACATTTTTTCGCACGGTTACCATCCAGGAGATTGATACGAGCACAAAGGATGTCGTCATCGAGGTCTACTGGAATTATTGGGGAAGGCTCATCTCCCGATCCGCAACAACCCGGCTGACAAATTGGCAGAACGTGGAAGTCTGGGGGAATTGGGGGGTTCCGATCATCGTTGGGTCATTGGACATTGGACCGCAAGGGCAAGCGACGGGTGTTGCTCGCCAAGGGAATTTTGCTTTCTTGACCGCCACCACTAGTTCGGGAAATCGCCCGAGTCTTTTCTCCATCACGATTCAAGATCCAGCGCATCCGACGATTATCGATTCGTACATCACCTACGATAGCCTCACGAGTCTCGCCTTGGTTGCCGATACCTACCTCTATGTCGTTGGTGACAGCAACGAGATGCTCGTCTTTGACGTTTCGGATCCCTACAATCTTCAATTACTGACAACGGTCGCCATTGAAGAGGAGGGGCTGAGGGTGATGGCGGACGGGTCGTATGTCTTTGTCGGAACAGAAAGTGACATCCAGGTATACGACGTGTCCGTTCCATCCTCACCGACGCTCGTCTCGCAGTACGCCGTGGGGGCTGAGGTACGCGATCTGGCCGTTTCCGATGGCTATCTGTATGCCGCGACATCGTCCAACACGCAGGAGGTTCTCATTCTTTCCCTCGCGCAAATGACGAGCCTCACGGTGGCGGGTTCCTACGATCTCTCCGGTTCCACGGATGCCGCTTCCTTGAGCATTAATGGGGACAAGCTCTATGTCGGGCGCGAGAATAATTCGAGTACGAATCCGGAATTGTATCAATTTGATCGAACAGATCCCGTTGCCCTCGTTCAAAAGAACGCGATCGACGTCGGAGGGGAAATTAACCAAATCGCAACGGCTGGTCCGTATGTGTACCTTGCCACGGGAGTGAGTAATCTGGAATTTCAGATCTGGGAAGCGGGATCCAACTGGACGATGGCCTACACGGCCGGGATCAATATGGCGCAAGTCGCCACCGGGATTACGTTTGACAACAATACGATTTTTATCGCCTTAAGAAGCAACGATGCGTTTCAAGTCATCCAACCAACCCCATAAGGGGACGACGCTTGTCGAGATTCTCATTTTCACGGCGGTGGGTTCCATCCTCCTGCTTTCGGTGAGTTCGATTTATTTTTCAGGATTACGTTCTCGTACGTTGGTGGATGCCCAACAGCGCGTCGTGTACGTAGATGAATTCGTTCTCGCGACACTCGAGTCATGGCTCACGTCGTCTCCCTCCATTCAAGTTCCGGCGACGGGGACCACCCAACAACTGATCTTCTCAACACTCGAGGGAGGATCGGTGACGGTGGAGCGTTCGGGGACGGATCTTGTCTATTCCACGAGTCTTCTGGAAACAGGGACGCTCAACTCGTTAGGGATCCGCGTGACGCGTTTTGACGTCACGCGTCTTTCCGGAAATGCAGATACGGTTCGTGTTGAGATTTCTTACGAAGTGGATACCTCTATTGGGCGGACTATTGAATATACAAACGTGTACAGTTTTTCTTCGTTCTACCAGTAGTGAGTTCCATCGAACTATGAGTAGCGTGAAACACAACCAGAAAGGATATGCATTGCTTGTGAGCGTGGTTGTGATCGCCACGGTGTTGGTGATGTTGGCGACGGTGAGCGCGCGCCGAGTCCAGGACAGTTCCTTTACGGCTCTTGATTTGAACCACCAGTTGCAAGCAAAAGCGCTTGCCCAGGGGTGCGCGCAGGAGGCTCTGCTCAAGCGCTCGATCGACACCCAGTATGCGGGAAATGAAACCATTACGATCCAGGGGGAAACCTGCACGATCCTTCCGATTTCAGGTCAATTTATCGATGTGGAAGCGAACGTGCAGGATCGCTATTACCGCCTTCACATAGGACTGACGGCAGACGAACCGCCGCAGGTGAGCAGTTGGGAGCGAGTCGTATCATTCTAGCGTGCATTGACTGATCCGCTGTTTTTTTGTATCCTTCCGCCGTTACAGGTAGTGAGCCTGTCGCCCTTCGATCTAACTCAGGGCGACCATGAAGTATTGAATGGTCGAACTATGACACAAACGACACGAGACGACATTCGAAACATCGCGATCATCGCGCACGTCGACCATGGGAAGACCACCCTGGTCGATGCGCTTTTGAAGCAAAGTAATACTTTTCGCGACGCGAGTGCCATGGGTACGACGATCATGGATTCCAATGAGCTCGAGCGTGAGCGCGGCATTACCATTTTTGCCAAGAACGCCGCCATCGACTGGAAAGGACGCAAGATCAACATCGTCGATACTCCTGGCCACGCCGACTTCGGCGGAGAAGTGGAACGCATCATGAATCTGGTGGACGGCTGCTTGCTCTTGGTGGACGCAAAAGAGGGACCCATGCCGCAGACGAAGTTCGTTTTGAAGAATGCGCTGGAGGCCGGCCACCGCGTGATCCTCGTCATCAACAAGATCGACAAGAAGGACGCGCGCCCAGCGTGGGTCTTGGACAAGACGTTTGATTTGTTTATCGATCTTGGAGCGACCGACGAGCAGGCACATTTCCCTGTGTTGTACGCGAGTGCCATCAACGGCGTGGCAGGACTTGAGCCTGACATCACCAAGATGACAGGCATCGCCCCCGTTCTTGATTCCGTGGTCGATCACATCTCCGGGCCGACAGGCGATAAAGATCAGCCACTCCAGATCCCGGTCGTGAACATTTTTTACGATAACTACAAAGGACGCATTGCGGTGGGCCGTGTCGTGAATGGAATTGTCAAACAAGGCGCGCAGATCAAGCACATCGACCGCGAGGGAAAAGAAAAGATGGCCCGCATCACGGCTCTGCAGATTTACGATGGACTCGGTCGCACGGATGTTCCACAAGCGCAGGCAGGAGAGATCGTGGTTCTCGCGGGGATTGAGAACGTGCAGATTGGAGAATCGCTCGTCGACCCTGTCGAAGGCAAGGCATTGCCGGTTCTCCACATCGAGGAGCCGACCGTGAAGATGACGTTTGGCGCCAACACCTCTCCGTTTGCTGGGAACGAAGGAGAATTTTCGACTGCACGACACTTGAAAGAGCGACTTGAAAAGGAACTCTTGAACGATGTCGCACTCAAGATTGAGAAAGGCGAGGGCGACAGCCAGTTTGTCGTTTCCGGTCGTGGCGAGTTGCACCTGGCAATCCTCATCGAGAAGATGCGACGCGAAGGATACGAACTGCAGGTCTCGCGTCCTCAGGTGATCTTCAAAGAAGTGGACGGCGTGACCATGGAGCCATACGAGGCCGTGTCGATTGAGTGTCCGGAAGCGTTTACAGGAACCGTCATTGAAAAAATGGGCAAGCGCCGCGGAGAAATGAAAGACATGCTTGTTGAGCCTTCGACAAGCTCAGGCCAGGGAACGGCGTACATCGAATTTGAAATTCCAACCCGCGGACTCATCGGCTACCGCAGTGAATTTTTGACCGACACCAAGGGGCAGGGCATTCTCAACACGCTTTTGCTTGGTTACCGCGAAAAGGCAGGCGACATCACCGCCACGGGTCACGGGGCGATGATTTCCATGGAGAATGGAATCACCATGGGATATTCGCTCGCCAACCTGCAGGAGCGCGGAAGTTTGTTTGTGGGTCCAAGTACAGAGGTGTATGTGGGCATGGTCATTGGAGAAAATTCTCGCCAAGAGGACATGGAGGTCAATCCGTGCAAAGAAAAGAAGTTGTCCAACATGCGATCCAAAGGGGATGGGGCGAGTATTGCCCTTGAACCGCCTCGTGACATGACGCTGGAATTGAACCTCGAGTTTCTGGGCGACGACGAACTTCTGGAAGTCACACCAAAGAACCTCCGCATCCGCAAAGCGATTCTGGATTCGGTGAAGCGCAAGCGAGAACAAAACAAATCATAAAATATTCATAGGGGCTTTAGCCCCGTCTCATACGGACGCCCCTAAAGGGGCTGTGAATTGGAATCGAGGTTTGGAAAGCGAGAGAGGAGGATTTTGTAGTCTTGTGCCAGATCTCGCCGTCCTTGACGCTTAACTCCTGTCAATAGCTCGATCATTCCAACAATTGAAAAAATTCCTCGTGCAGAACCGCGCTCGATTCGTGTGAGCAGTTTTTGTGTCTGCTTCATGTACCGAGGGTGTTCTTCGAGGAGATAAATCAGTACCGATGTGTCTAGCCCGATGAGGCGTCCCATGTGTTTCGTTCTTGTTTGAGGTAGTGGTCACCACCACCGAGTGTTTTCCAGGTCTCTTTCCCCAGTCCTTTCAATGCCTGTACCGAGCTGACGTCTTTGGTGTGCACTACGGCTCGATCGCCGTCGACGACCTCAATGTCAAGCTCCATTCCGGGTGAGATGTCGAGTTTTTTTCGTACGTCTTTGGGAATGACGATTTGGTATTTTGTGGAGACGGTTGTTTTTCCCATACGTCTTACAATATATAGAAACGTAAGACGATGGTCAATAAAGGAATCTCTACGGGGACTCCTTTTGAGAGAGGTTTCGTTCCTTTATTATTGCGGCATGATCTAGTACGCTATCAGTATATGCTTGAGCGATTCATTCCCTGGGGTCGGAAAGAACGACCCGGGGCGACCCGCCAATGGCGGCCGCCGGACACGACCGGCGAACCCGATATCGACGAGGAAGCGCGGCACGTGTCGGCCTTTGAGCGCGCACAAAGGCGTAGCGACTTGCACCGCGCGTTCGCCTCCATCCACGAGACATCGCCTGAAACGCCGTACATGGCACCGCGTCGCGAGGATGCGGCGCGAGATTTGTTGCTGGGAGAGATCGCGCTGGACAGCCTTGAGCGTCACACGACCCATGAGACAGTGGTGCGCATTATTGTGAACAGAGACGATGAGAGGCGCAGATATCAAACAGAGCACGTGTTTCCCAAGAGTCTGTTCATTGCCGGTAAACGACTGGAAGTCGGTGAGCTGTTGGGCAAGGGCGGAATGGGCACGGTTGTCGAAGCCGGACCCTATGTGATCAAGTTTATTCCCGTGCTCGGTCAGACGTCCAAGAATCAGACATTGTCATACGCCGCGCGAGAGATCAGCGCGATGGCGATGTTCAATCCCTTGCCCGATGCCGATGCCGGACTGTTGAACGCGTTGCGTCTGGCGCGGACACATTCTCGCGAGGCACGCACGACCGACCGCATCCCCGGCTTTTTGGGCGCGACGCGCGTTCTGGTCACGTCGCAGGAGCGCAAGGAGGAAGAGTACATCGCCATAGCCATGGAGCGGGTGCAAGGAGAGAATTTGGATGAGGCGATTCACACAGATGCCACGTATGAATCGGTTACGCCCGACACCTATGTGAACCTCACACGCCAAATCGCGCAGGCGCTTTCCGCGTTCCATGAAGTGCGCATTCTGCACCGCGATGTGAAGCCTAGCAATATCATGGTTTCGTTTCCTCAACTGGGTTTGGTTGAAGCAAAACTGACGGACATGGGCATTGCGATGGACTGGGATTATCATCAGCTTCTCATGCGCGGAGAGCTCTCTGTCGCGGTACACACGTTGCGCGAACAGCTGCTTGAATTGTCATACATCAATCAGTTCGCTCCGAAAGCGGAGGAGGCCTGGCTGGAGCTTGCGGCGCTTTTGGATCGCGTTGAGAGCGGGGAGGAGCGGATGGGCGTTGCCTTGGATGAGCGCGTGGACAGGCTTGTGAAGAAGCTCCCGCCCATGGCCAAGTTTCCGGTAGAACGTGAGACGATGAAGGCTCGAGAACAAGCGCCACACATTGTCGGCACGGTTTTTTTTCTTGACTTTGATGCTCGGAAAGGACGCCCAACCACTGCCTCGGACGTGTATGCCTTGGGCATTTCCGTTGGAGAGCTGCTTGCGGTTGCGGTTGAGCGACGATATGGACGCAATCTATCGGCGATGCAGGGGCATGTCCTGCTTGCCAACAGTGGCTTCTTTGAGCGCGAGGACGTGGTGACGGAGCTTGGCGGGGGAGAGCGTGGACGCAAAATGGCGGCGCTGCTTCGCTCGATGATTGAAAAAGATCAAGAAAATCGCCCCAAGGACGCCGTAGCGGTTTTGAAAGCGTTGGAGCAGATGGGGTAGTTCGCGCGCCAAGGAGATCCTAAAACAAAGACGCACCTACGAGGCAGGCGCGGGGCGTCCTTGCCTCGCAGGGTGCGAGGAGAGTGGGGCCTCCTAGGAGGCCGGGAGGTCGTACGTGGGCGAGAGGCTCATGTTGAAGTCGAAGACCGACTCGTAGGCCGTGCCGGAGCACTGCCAGGTGGAGTGGGTCTTGTCGACGACCCCGAGCACCCAGGCCATGAGGAGGCTCGGGTCGAGTTCGGCGGAAGCCTGCATGCGGCGTTCGGTTGCCTGCGTGAGGGCCGCTTCGTTCGCGATCCCTTCGCAGGAGGTTCCGTCGTACGCCGTCGCCAGGGCGCCCTTCTTGTAGCAGTCGCAGGCGCGACCGAAGTCGTCCTTGGACGCCCCGAGCTTCTCCATCAGCGTGACGGTGCTCTCCGAGATGATCGGAAACACCTCGACGCGCCGCTCGACCTTGGCGATGCCACGGGAGACGAGTCCGGTGGACATGAGCAGGATGAGAGAAACGAGGAGGGAGAGCAGCAGCTTTTCGAACTTCATCAGAGTCTCCAGGTTTCAGGTTGCGGCTCAAAAATATCAAAAAAACAGGGTTTTGTCAACCCTGTTCTCTTGTTTTTAGGCGGAATGGCTAATGTTTTTGGTGAGATTGTGCAAGAGGAGGAGTGTCGGAATTTGAACGAGGGCGATGCCAATGGGGCCGAATCGTATGAGGGCCTCAGGACTGTACCAGTACACCAGGACAAGCAGTCCCAGACCCAGGACTCGACCTGCGTTGAGGAAGAACTCACGGTCAAGCAGATAAAGGAAACGATGCGAGCCTTCGCGCCCCGTTTCTTTGTCGACGATCTCGTACATGACCGCGGCGAATGAGGACCAACGCAAGGAGCCAACGAGTCCGCCCAAAATAAAGAGGGTCAGCGCGGCACCCGGGGAGTAAAAAATCGCGAAGATGATTCCGCCGGTCAGGTTCAGGAGAATCCAAAGACTGAACAGGAGCGCGTGATGGTTGTGACGCACGCGCTTGCCGATCGCGTAGATCGCGACGGCGGAGAGAATGGCGGTCATGGCTTTGACCGACCCGACAGCCTCCTCTTGGCCGAGGAACAACAGGATGATCACCAGCGGGAGTACACTTTCGATTCCGCTGGCGATGCCGTTTACGCCCTCGACGAGTCGTTGCTTGTTCCAAAGCGAGCTGGCTTTTGTGAGAAAGAAGTGTTTGGGGGTGAACGGCTCCATCGCAAACGGCCATGCAAGGAATCCTGAGATAAGGAGCAAGACAAATCCGATGACGGACGTGATCTGGTAGGCCTGGTCGACGGTGTAGGTTGGGAGCGTTTCTCCAAAAGCGATGAACCAGCCGATCAAGAGAGGGGAGATCACGCCCGCGAGAATTCCTATCGCTGTCTCCACACTGATGAACTGATACCGCTGTGGACCTTGCGTGAACTTGCTCGTGAGCGCGTTGCGGTTGCCCCAGAAAAATCCTTGGGCGATTCCCAAAATGAAACCCAGTCCCAACGCGTAGGTGTCTGCCTGCGCGCCCATGGCGACCATGAGGATCGGGACAACGCCTTGGAGCAGACACCCCAGTGCGTAGAGCTTCCCACTTTCGAAAAATCGCAGGAGGTACGCGTTGAAGAGAAATCCCAGCGAGATGCCTGCGTAGTTACCGATGTTGAAAATGGCGAGCACCACCACGTCCGCCGACTGCCGCCACAGAAAGGTGTTGGCATACACGACCACCATGGGAGCCGCCAGGCCAAAAAGAAAAAAAGAAGCGAGCAGGCGTTTTTGAAACTTGGTGAGGGATTTGAGCATACAGGTCACGTGTGGGGAAAGAGCCGTTCAGCGAGCGTGGGGAACTCTTCCGCCAAGTGCTTGATTCGCATGTTGGATGAACGCAGATGTTTATCGCGTCTGGGGTCCTTGTAGAGAATCACCTTTTTTTCCACCCAGGTCATGTGGGAGAAGTTGGCGGTGTAGGTGTACAACCCGGATTGGAATTCTTCAAAGCTCATTGGGTGGATGGCCAGGTAGTGACGCAAGAAAGTGTCAGCCAGGGTGAAGTTTGTTTCGTCCCAGCCATGGTCAAAACAGATGATGAACATCGAGCGGGCAACTTCGTAGGAACGCGGAGCGACGCAGGCCTTGTCCAGATCAAACGTTGCCTTGATCTGGCCGTCCGGGGAGAAGAACACGTTGTTATGGATGAAGTCGCCATGGATGAGGCAGTTGTTCAATGGATGTAGGCTGGCGATAAAGTCCGCGTGGGAGGAGAGGAACCGTTCCTTCGTTGTCAGGTTTTCTATCGCGAGTGTCTCGATCTCGCGTTTTTGTATTTCGTGATGGTAGGTATATTCAAGAAGTCGTTTTTCTGAAGTGAAGACGTCCTTGTTCCACAGGGGGATCGGCTGAATGTCCTGAAGGAGGCATGACTGTCCGACCTGATGGATTTTTCCAAGCATATTTCCCAGTTCTGCCACATCATGCGAGGTAAGTTCAGTGGAAGTTTTTGTGATTCCATCCACGAATGGGAATACGCCCCACCAGGTCTCATCCAGGAAGAAGCAGGATTCTCCTTGTGTATTTTTGATGGGCTGGATGACGGGGATTCCTCCTTGGGAAAATCGTTCATAAGCCGTAGCGATGTCGTGAATTCGGGCCGTGTCTGTCGTGTTGTAGCGTTTGAGAAAATACGTTGCTTCTCCATCGGAGAACAAAAAGTTTTCTGTCGTGAATCCGCCACCAATGGATCGCAAGTCTGCTACGGACACAACGCCGTAGAGCCCCTTGAGCATTTCGCACAATTGGGCAAAGGTTTGAAAGCTCAGTTTAATCATAGGAAATGCAGATTATTTGCTTGACGCTTTGAGAGGACCTGCGTACAGTCGCGGTGTCGAGCTGATGCTCCTGGTGCCCATGTAGGGTACCGTGCAGCCGTGGAGGTGTCTACGTGATCCAACCTTTTGTCCTGGGAGAACGCCATGGGAATGATCTTCCCCTGGCGACTCGCTCGCCAGGGCAATGTGCCGTCGGAGACGGACTTCGAGGAAGTAGCACATGACATCCTCGAGTTGGCCGACCAAGAGCGGGTATTCAAGGGGGTCGCATTCGTCGGCTCGCTGGTTCGCGGTGATCTGCAATGGGGCAGCGACCTGGATCTCATCCTTGTCGCACGGCCGAGCAAGTTCGCTCGCGCGCAAGCACTTGAGCGTCAGTTCGGTCGATTGGCCACCGAGCGCGCCGTTCCCCTGAGCAGTTGGCTCTGGAACGCCAACGACGCAGCCTGCGGACGGCACATGTACGGCCCCTCGTACCTTCAGACGTTTCCGAGGAAATTGGGGCGCTTCGCCATCGGGAAGCCGTTGGCAGATTGTTTCCAAGTTCCTTACGGCTCAGTCCAGGAAGAAATGTTGCAGAAGCTCGTGTCGAATCTGCGTTCGACTCAAGCCCGCGGCGGAATCTTCATGAGCCGGCACTTCGGCTGCGACCACAACCTGGAGGCCTGGCTCCAAAGGAATTGGGAGGCAAACTTCCGTCCATTGCGACGACACATCGTCATCGGCCGTTGGCTCCTGTGGTGGCTCCACGGAGTCCTGCCGGACGACGGCAAGGCTGAGGTCATCTCGCGGTTCCTCGCGGAGCCGGAGTTTTCCTCGCTTCATGGCGACTACAAAGAGCTTCTCGACCTGGACTACAGGTACGACGAGCTCCTCGGACGAGTCGTCGTCGGACGGGAACGTCGCGGAAGTTACCTCCGGAAGGTGGGAAACCTCCTGATGGAAAACTTCCAGGTGAGCCTCCGGCTTCTTCAGAACGCGCTCTCTCTCACAAGGAGAGCGACGACGAAAGCGGCGTGACCGTCGCTCCAACACGCGCCCTGCACCTGCGGGGCCTTTTCATTCCTATGCGTATCCTCGCCATCGAAACCAGTTGTGACGAAACCTCCATCGCGGTCGTGTCGCTGACCGATGGTGTGTTTGTGATCGAAAAAAATATCACGTCCTCCCAAGCAAAGATTCATGCCCAGTACGGCGGCGTGGTGCCGGAAGTGGCGGCGCGCGAGCACGCGGCGTGGATCATTCCGCTCCTGCAGGAAGTAGGCATCGCGCACGATGGAACCGGGATCGACGCGGTTGCGGTGACAGCAGGACCGGGACTCGTGCCGGCTCTGCGTGTGGGAGTCGAGCTCGGCAAGACCCTCGCGTGGGCGTGGAAGAAACCTCTTGTAGCCGTGAACCATCTTGAGGGACACATTTATTCTGTGTGGCTGTCTGATTTCAAAGCCCCTTTCCTGCCCGCCATAGCCTTGGCGACGGCGGGAGGGGCGTCTGCATTCGACCGCCCTGAAGGGCGTTTGAATCCTCGGTTTCCCGCCCTGTGCCTCCTCGTCTCCGGCGGGCACACCGAGCTCATCCTCATGCGCGACCATGGGAAGTACGAGTTGCTGGGCATGACACGTGACGACGCCGCAGGGGAGGCATTCGACAAAGTCGCGAAGCTCTTGGGGATGGAGTATCCGGGTGGACCCAAGATTGAGAAGGCCGCTCGTGACGGAGATTCCGCCTTTGTCGCGTTTCCTCGCCCCATGATCGACTCGGACGATTTCGATTTCAGCTTCGCTGGGTTGAAGACCGCCGTGCGAGTCTATCTTGATTCAGGACGAGGTTCCCCCCCTGCCCGAGGGGGGGCTAGGGGGGGTGGGAGGGAGGCCGCAGATCACAGTGGTGCGGTAACCGTCGCGGATATCTCTGCCAGTTTCCTCCAGGCCGTCGTCGACGTGTTGGTACACAAGACCCTCAAGGCCGTTCAGGCGACGAGTCCCAAGTCGGTGATCCTGTCTGGAGGCGTGTCAGCGAGCCGAGCTCTGCGCGAAACGCTGAAACAAAAACTCTTCGAGCTCGACCCGTTGGTGACCTTTCACGCACCCGATCTTTCTCTCACCGGCGATAACGCCGCGATGATCGGCGCGGCCGGACTTATGAAAGCGGCTCGAGGAGAATTCGTGGATCCGCTCACGCTTAAGGCTGATCCGAATATGCGATTAGCCTGATGTGTCATCCCGACCGAGCGAAGCGAGCGGAGGGATCCCTCACGGTTAGAGATCCCTCGACTCCCGTTGGTCGCTCGGGATGACACAAAATTGTATGAAACATCTTTCTCACTCAGAACAGGAAACAAAAAAACTTGCCGCAGAGTTTGCAGGCGGGCTTGTCGGTGGCGAAGTGGTTTTTCTTTCTGGTGATCTAGGTAGCGGCAAGACGACGTTTGTACGTGGAGTCGCCGAGTCGCTCGGATTCCACGAGCCAGTGCGTAGCCCGTCGTTCACGCTTGTGAACCGCTATTCCGTATCTCACGGTGATATCAAGCAGATTCTCCACGTCGATTTTTACCGCATCAACGATCCTGCAGAAATCGCGCCGCTCGCGCTGGAGGAAGAAACCGGCCGTGCCGACACCGTGACGTTCATCGAGTGGCCAGAGTCGGTTCCGACTCCATTCACACCGACTCACACGATCTCATTTGTCGCTGCGCCTGGGAGTCACACCATCACGATCGAATAGAAAAAACACCCTGAGCTTGTGGTTCGATGAACTCACCACGGTGAGCCTGTCGAACCCGTCGAAGGGTGTTTTGTTATTCTCCTTGTCCGGCGACTTTCGTTACTTCCTCCACCGTTGTGACTCCGTCGAGCACCTTGAGGATGCCATCTTGAAGCATGGTGGTCATGCCTTGTTCCTTGGCGAGCTCGCGGACTTGGTATTCAGAAATGGATTCGGAGAGGGCGCCCTTGATGGAGTCGCTCATGGTGAGAATTTCGTAGAGGCCGACTCGACCCTTATACCCGGTTCCATTGCAGACCTCGCATCCCTTGCCTTTGTAGAATTTCCACTCGCTCTCGGGGGCAATTTTTTCGCCTGAGGCAGGTGGAATTTGTGTGGCGACCTTTCGGACGAGCTCGAGTTCTTCCGGGGTCAGGGTCACAAGCTCCTTACATTTCTCGCAGACTTTGCGAGCCAGGCGTTGTCCGATGATCGCGTTGAGCGCGGGAGCAAGGAGAAACGGTTTGACGCCCATGGAGATGAAGCGCGGGATGGCACCCGCGGCGTCGTTGGTGTGCAAGGTCGAGAGCATGAGGTGTCCCGTAAGTGCCGCGTTGATCGCCACCTCGGCGGTTTCAAGGTCACGGATTTCTCCGACCATCACGATGTCCGGGTCTTGTCGCAGGATGGAGCGTAGTCCTCCGGCGAACGTGTAGTTTCTGGACTGTTCGATCTGAGATTGGTTGATGCCTTCCAGTTTGTACTCGATGGGATCTTCCAAGGTGATGATCTTCACGTCGGCCGTGTTGAGTTTTCGCAGGATCGCGTACAGCGTCGTCGTTTTTCCAGAGCCGGTTGGACCGGTGGTCATGATCATGCCGTGTGGCTTCTCGATTTCTTTCAAGAGTTTTGCGGCCGCGAGTGGTCGGTAACCAAGTTGTTCGAATTCAACGTTGATGGCGCTGGGCTTCAAGATACGCATCACGACCGACTCGCCCCAGGTGGTCGGAATGGTGGAGACACGCACGTCGGTGTCACCTGTTTTCAAAAAAATGGTAAATCGTCCATCCTGTGGTCGATCCGTGATGTTGATCTTAAGGCCGGAAATGAGTTTGATGCGAGCGATGATTTTTTTCCAGAAGTCGTGGGGAAGGCTGGCGACTTCTTGGAGGACACCATCCACACGGAAGCGCACGACAATTTTAGACTGCTCGGCTTCGATGTGAACGTCGGAGGTGCCAAATTGCAGACCCGCGGCCATGACGATGGTCATGATGTCCGTGACGCTCGCGTTGTCCATCACTTTTTGGACGTCCGCGTACCCCGTGAGTTGGCTTTTGAATTTTTCGAGCTCGTCGTCGGTCACTTTCACGCCCTTCACGATTTCTTTGATCTTGGGGAGCGTGTCATAGGCCTTGAGCGCGACGCGGTAACTTTCATCGGTAATTTTGTAGACACCACCGTTGGCTTTGTGGCGCTCCTGCAACTCGAAGAGCAGATCTTTCACCGCTTGGTCAGTGGGATTGAGGGACGCCAAGCGGATTTCAGGACCCGTAAACAAAAAGCATACCGTCTTTAACGCCTCGGCTCGCTCCTGAGGAACAAGGCGCAGTGCCTCTGGAGAAATCGGGAACCCCTTGAGGTTCACGTAAGAGACTCCCAGCGTCTGTGCTTGTGCCTGTGCCTCCGTCTCTTTTTCCTTGAGCCGCACGTCGTGCATCTTTTCGTCAAACTTCTCGACAGTCGAACGGTCTCCGGCTTTGGACGGTGTCTGCGTCGCCGCATTCGCGCCGGTGTATTTCAGGAGGTCTTCGATTGAGTGGATATCATTTGACATAATTTTTCCTCGTCATTGCGAGGACCCCGAGCTTTCGAGGGGGACGAAGCAATCTTTTGTGGCTCTAGTTTACCAGGGAATCGATAAAACAAAAAAGCCGCCCTGGAGAGGGAGGCGCGTGGAAGGCTGGGCTACCGCTTGGAGACCAGCGCGCGGAAGATGGTGTTGTCGTTGATGTCGGTGATCTGGTTCGCCTCCTCCAGCGTGAGGAGATCCATGTCTTTTATTCCTTACAACAGGGAAGTGGATCGCTTTATGCGAAATTTACCGGGATTTGCATATTTTGACGAAAAACGAAAATCCTGGTATTTTATTGACATGAAGATACATCTTCCTAATAGTGCGTTTATCGGGAACATCGAAGCTTTTTTTAGAGGTTTTGATCCTTTGAATCCGGGAACGCTAGAGATAACGGCGAACAAAAAATGGATATCCCTCCATCCGCTCGTTTTGTCCATGATCGCTATTTTGGGTTTGGGTGTGCGGGATGAGTCTGTTTTTTGTGAGAAGCTTGAGGCCACGTCAAAGCACTATCTTGAACGCATGGGTCTGTTTAAGTTTTTGGGTATCGAGTCAGGCATGAATATTACATTACACGAACCAGCGGGTCGCTTTATTCCTCTCAGACAGATTCGAAATACGGGCGAGCTAGTCGGTGTACTTACGGAAATTATCCCGTTGCTTCACCTGAGTCCCAAGCATGCTGAGCCGATTCAATATGTTTTTAGCGAAATGGTGAGAAACGTACTTGAGCATGCGCAGTCAAAACAAGGGGCAGTCTTATCGGCGCAGTATCACGCACGAAGCAACATGATTCGAATCGGCATCGCGGATATAGGTGTAGGGATCAAAAAAACCATTTCACAATCATACCTCGTTCATTCGGATCTAGAAGCAATCCGACTGGCGCTTATGCCCGGTATCACCGGAACCACAGCCCGCGAAGGGGGAACCGAACGGAATGCTGGTGCGGGCTTATTTTTTACCAAGTCCATTGCGGCGGTGAACCGAACCCACTTTGTGCTTTATAGCGGGGATGCGCTGTACAAGCTGTTAAAATACAAAAAAGATCAGGCGTTCCAACTTCACGCGGATCCATTTGATGATCGCCACACAGTCAAGGAAGGATTACCACGATGGCAAGGAACCGTTGTCGGCATTGATATCTCCCTGGATGCAACAAATGAGTTTGACCAGTTACTCGAGTCATTAAGAGAAGTGTACAGCGCCGCCGTTCGTGCAAGAAAAAAAGCTCGACGTAAAGTCGAGCCAAGATTTGTATGAAGACTATCAGCCTCGCTTCTTTGGTAGGATCTTTTGCTGAAAATAAGGATGTTGCCAGGGACATCCGCTTGAAGGACATCCTGCCGATCGTGTCCAAAGGAAAGGAAATTATTATAGATTTTGATGGAATTAATGGAGCGACGCAATCGTTTATTCACGCACTTATCAGTGACGTGATTCGGCAAGAGGGCGTCGAGGTGATCGAAAAACTTCACTTCAAAAATTGCAATCTTACCGTGAGACGCATTATTTCAATTGTGATCGATTACATGCAGGAGAGTTTTTGAGAGGTTCTTAGACCAAACGTTGATTCTGTCCAGAGTCTGACTTTTGTGTCGTGCCTGGAAACAAAAAAGCCGCCCGTAGGGAGTCGGGGCGACTGAGGCGTGGACGGCGAGAGACAGGCGGCTAGTTCTCGATCGGGTCCACTTCGGTCACCGGCTCCTGCTCATGCCACGAGCGCTTCGCGGGAGCGACGCATTCGGGGCGTGGCTGGCTGATGACGACCGGCTTGGCCAGGCGAACCGGCATGCCTCGGCCATCGGCGTAGGCGATGGTGGTCTCGGTGTACTCGGCATCGAGTCGATCCCACTCGACCTGCGTGCACAGGCAGATCTCGTGGATCTGGATGTCGAAGCTCACGACCTTCGACTGAGCCGATTCGTAGCCCTGCTCGGCGAGCGGGATCATCTGATCGCGATCCCGCAGGATCGAGTTGTCGTTCCTGCAGGTCGGGTAGTCGTCCGCGACCGCCGAAGCGCCGCAGACAACAAAGGAGAGGAAGATTGCAACGGACAGCGCGGCGGGGAGACGAGCCTTCATTGGAGCACTCCTGTCTAGGACACCGGAATGGTGCCCGTTTGTCGATGAACGACTTGGAAGACTAGACCAAAACGATGATTCTGTCCAGAGAGGGTGTCACGGACCAGATACAATAATGTCCGATCGGACACTATTGTATCTCTGTGATCATACGTAGGTATTTGTAATATTGTGAATCTGTGAGTGAATCAAAAAACAATTGTGTCCGGTCGGACAGAATTGTTTTTTGACGGAATGATGATTCTGTTCTTGAAAGGATTTTTTAGCGTCTATCGCTTCACCAACCGCAGGATTTTTGAGAACACCTTTTTTCCATGCACCTTGTGCAGGCCGTGTTTGTAGAAGTGGTACCAGGCGCTGTATTGGAAGGTGACGCACGCGCCGCCGAAAGTGAGGATGATGGCAAAGACGAGGAGCGCCGCGACCACGTTGAAGGCGAGGAAGAACGAGAAGGAACCCGTAAGGAGGGTGGCGGCGTAGACGATCGAGAGAGGCACCAGCAAGAGACTCACCCCAATCAGGAGAAGTAGTCCCGCGCCAAAGACGAGCAGGAAGAGAATAATGCCGTACTCGAGGGTGGCGAGCCATTGTTTTGCAAAGAGTCTCAGCCCCGTGTGAATGGCCGATAGGGGATGGGCGTCTGTTTCCACGACGTCGATGAGCGCGAACATGTAGACGATGTTGAGGATGATCGTCGCGGGGATAAAGAGGAGCATGAGCGCGAGGAAGAGGAGGCTGTGGCCGAGGTTTGTGGAGAGGGAGACCAAGAGGAGCGGGAGGGTCATGAGGACGACCAAGATGAGCATCAACAGTTTGTTCAGGACGCCGATCAGGAACAGACTCCAGAAATGTGTACCTGCTTCTCGACGAAGGGCATAAGGATCTTTCGGGGTCTTTGTTTGGATTCCCAGAAGGAGCGCGCCTTGTGAAAGTGTAGCGATGATGATGAGAAGGATTCCCGTGAGCGTTGAGACGATCACGATGAAACTTGTCCGCTCAGGTCCCAGCACGGCGAGCTGACCGATGTAGCTTGCGGCGACGTCGTAGCCCAGGAAAGATGCGTCCGCCAGGTTCTCTAGGAGTGATTCTGTTCGTGTGACTTTTTCCAACGCTCGCCACACCACGTCCACCACTCCGCCGGTCGAGATGAGCGCCGCGAAGATACCAAAAATCCACAAGCTCTTGTGCTCCCACGTGAGACGCCAAGCCTCACGCAAAAACGGACGGTAGAGCATTGTGGATTTTTTCCCTCCTGACATAGGTCCTATAGGCCCTCTAGGACCTATTGCTTTAACAATTCTTCGAACGCTTCTTTCTCAATCGTCTCGGCCTCCAGAAGTTTCTGTGCGATCCGGTCGAGCTTTGGTTTTTGCGTTCTCATGATATCACGGGCTGTCTCCATCGCGCTATTCACCAGCTTTTCAATTTCTTGGTCGATGGCTTCGGCGGTCTTCTCGGAGTAGTTGCGTGCTTCGTGAATCTCGCGACCCAGGAACACCATCTCTTGGCTATCCCCGAATACGCGTGGACCCAGCGTTTCGCTCATGCCGTAGCGTGTGACAATTTCGCGCGCGAGTCCCGTGCACTTGCGCAAGTCGTCCGACGCCCCGGTCGTGACGTCGCCGAAGGTCTCCTTCTCCGCGACGAAGCCGCCGAGCATCATCGCCATGTCGTCGATGAATTCCGCTCGCTTATGCAGGCGTTTGTCTTCCGACGGGAGTTTGAGCGTGTAGCCGCCAGCCATGCCGCGGGAGATGATCGAGACTTTGTGCACCGGATCGCAGTTGGGAAGCATGTGAGCGACCAGCGCGTGGCCTGCCTCATGATAGGCCGTGATCTTTTTCTCCTCCTTGTTCATGACGAAGCTCTTGCGCTCGGGGCCCAGGAGGACTTTTTCGACAGAGTCGTTTGCGTCTTCTTGGATGATCTTGTTGTCATTGCGTCGTGCGGCACGGATCGCGGCTTCGTTGAGGAGGTTCATGAGGTCCGCGCCCGAGAAACCTGGAGTGCGCTCGGCAATCCGACGAATGTTCACGTCAGGTCCCAGGGGTTTGTTCTTCGCGTGGATTTTCAGAATCTCTTCTCGGTCGTTGATGTCTGGAAGATCCAAGACCACACGACGGTCGAAGCGACCTGGGCGCAGAAGGGCTGGGTCAAGCACGTCCGGACGATTGGTCGCGGCAATCACGATGACACCGATGTTGGGATCAAACCCGTCCATCTCCACCAAGATTTGGTTGAGAGTCTGTTCACGCTCGTCGTGCGATCCACCAAGTCCCGTTCCGCGCTGGCGACCGACGGCATCGATCTCGTCAATGAAGACGATGCAGGGGGCGCTTTTTTTTGCGCGAGCAAAGAGGTCACGAACCCGTGACGCCCCCACGCCGACGAACATCTCGACGAATTCCGAACCGCTCAAGTGATAGAACGGCACGCCGGCTTCTCCAGCGACAGCTCGAGCCAGGAGCGTTTTTCCAGTTCCGGGTCGACCCATGAGCAGGAGGCCCTTTGGCAGTTTCGCTCCCAGGTCGGAAAACTTTTTTGGATTCTTCAAGAACTCGACGACCTCCTCCAATTCTATCTTGGCTTCTTTGTCACCGGCTACGTCCGCAAACGTGACTTTCTGTTTGGTGTCCTTGATCTCGCGGGCGTTGCTCATGCCAAAGGACATCGCCTTGTTGTTGGCGCCCTGCATTTGTCGCAACATGAACCAGAAGATGAAAATGAGCAGGAACAGCGGCAGGAGCGAGGGGAGGATGACCCCCAAGATGTACGAGCGAGTGGATCGATCCTTGATGGTGATCTGGGCCGTCTTGAGTTGGTCGGCCGTGACGCCATAGCTGATGAGCTCTTCTGAGAGTGCGACAGCAGACTCTTTGCGCGTTGTCTGCTCCCGGCCATCCTTCAGAGTGATGGTGATTTCCGAGCCTTCGATCTCGATCATCTGGACGGACTCTGTCTGAATTTCTTCCACCAGCGTCGTCATGCCGATTTCCTCGGGCTTGTTCCCATTAAGGGTATAGCCCGAAAAGATGGCTGAGATGAGGAGAACCGCCACCAGGGCGAAGATGATGTTTTTTGAGAGTGGCTTCATAAGCCTTATGTGACTACTTCTTCAGTGGCTGGTTTCACTTCTTCTGGAGTGGGAGTGTCTGTCTGTGTGAGGGCTTTGACCGAGAGGCCCAGGCGATGCTCTTGGGGTTCGATCGAAACGATCTTGAACTTCATGCGCTCACCCTCTTTCCCAATTTGGGTCACGTCCGTGACGGGCTTGTCGGAGAGTTCAGAGACATGGGCGAGGCCATGGATTTCCGGATCAAGTTCCACGAAGAATCCAAAGGGGTTTACTTTCAGCACGGTTCCTTCCACGGTGTCGCCGACCTTGTAGCGTTCGGAGACGTTCTGCCATGGGTCGCGGATGAGCTTCTTCATGGAGAGGAAGATTTTACTGCCTTCGATGCCGATGATCTCCGCCTTCACCTGTTGTCCGATCTTAAGGAGATCGCGCGGATGATCAATTCTCTGCCAGGCAATCTCGGAAATGTGGACCAAGCCCTCCAGCGCGCCGAATTTGATGAAGGCACCGAAGTCCGCCAGCGCGGTCACCTCGCCTTCAACAGTATTGCCGACCTTAAACTGCGAGAGCACGTTCTTCTGTTGATCCTCCCATACCGCTTTTTCTGAGACGATGAGCTTCTCATCGGCCTCGTTCGCGTCCAAGACGATGACCTTCATTTTACTGCCGACGTAGCTCTTGAGCTTCTCGAGGATCTTGTTCTTGTCCCCGCCGCTCACGCGTGGATAGTGCTCCGGAGAAAGTTGTGAGACGGGCAAGAATCCGTTTACGGTTCCCACGCGGACGATGAGTCCGCCCTTGTTGGCTTCCAGGATTTTCGTTTCGATCGTCTCGGCGGTCGTGAACAGGGCGCGGATTTCTTCCCACGCCTTCTGTTGTCCAGCGAAGCGGAACGAAAGTTCGATTTCGCCGTTCTCATTTTCAAGTTCCATGACCGTTGCCTCGACCTGGGAGCCAGGTTCGATGTTGGCGTACTCGCTGGATTCCGCGAAGAGTTCCTTGCCGCGCACGACGCCGGTGGCGATACCGGCGAGGTCAATGCGCACTTCCCGTCGGCCTGTGCCGATGACCGTGCCGGTGACGACGTCACCGACTTGAGGAAGATTCAAGTAACCGCCCTCCTGCATGAGTGTCTCGAACTCGGATCCTGCTGTCTGGGTCTGCTGTGTCATATAAAAATATGCCGGCAAGCGGTCCACCGTCGCCAAGGCTTTGGTGGAGGGCTCACGCGGGGTTAAGTAATTAATGACGGAGGGAGTGTAGCCAGGAGGAGGCAAAATGTCAACGAGATGCAGAATCTCTAAGCGGGGCGGAGGTTTCGCCTCCAACATGCCGTACACCCTTGAAGCGGAGACGACATTGGCTTTATCTCACAGACTTGGCTAAGATCATTGAATGGTTGAAGCAAGATGACTACACAGATCTTTTGCAGAGGTCTCTGATAACTTCTATCTACACATCTATGCGACCAGAAACATTCGCGGGGGAGCGAGCTAGGGGAAGCGACCCAAAGCAGACGAATCCTGACCGAGAACAAGATGAGATTGATGAGGCGCTTGCGGCCTACGAGAGGCAAGATTTAATCGAGCTGATAGAAGAGGAAGCGGACTTGCAGGATGCCATTGTTGAAAACATGGACGATCAAAAATTGCGTGGGTGGATTGCAGGCCACTATGGACGTAATGCGGATGAGGATGGACGCCGCCAGATCATGGAAGAGCTTGCCGGACATGATCGGACAGTCTTGCTTAGTATGTTCAAGGAGGATCCGACCGTCCGAAAAACCGTCATTGATAGGATGGATGTCGACAACCTGCGACAATGGATCAAGTGGTACATGATGACCCGGGAAGGCAGCAAAGCCAGTGTAGACGCGCCAGAGCCAGACAATGAGGTGGTAGAAGCACAACCGCATAAACAAACAAATATTGAAATGGCTAAGCAATATGAGAGAATAGCCAATTTACTACCCGAACAAAAAGAGCTCATTCGTGATATGGAAAAGACGTTCGATTTTCCCGAGAAATGGCTTACGGCGCAAGGTGTGGATATCGACATGAAACCCATACTTGATGATTGGACAAGAGACAAAACACTCAACATCTCAATGATCGGGAATATTTTTAGACGCCTTGGTCGTGGTTTTGCAGAGTTGAACGATACAGAACCGCTGGACGAGAATCATCTTTTTTCCCACATAGATGGATCCGCACCAGACTATACGGATGAGACAAGAGAATTGTGGCTGGAGGCTGTTACAACGCTCCTGAATAAACTCCTGCCAGATGCGAAGATCGAACTACTTGTTCCGAAACGAGGCGTCATCTTCGATCCCAGTCATCAGCATGCCATGGCTGGTAAACCAGGAAAGCAATATGGTGTGGCGCCACGATCTGTGGTTGGAACGGTGCAAATTGGCGCGCGATACAAAGGCAAACTTGAAAAGCCCCAGGTAATCGTGGCGACATGACCACGTTCCGGATCCGTCAGAACACACACAACATCATCATCAATATGAGAAAAACCATCACCGTCATCGTCTCCCTTCTCTTTTTCCTGAACGTATCGGCGACTCACGCGCAAATGATGGGAGGATCTTCTGGTACGTCGATAGATTGGGATGAGGTTGTTTCAACCAGGTCGTAGGCGGGGCCACCGACAAATGGGCGGAAAATGAAAACCCGCCGTCGCTGTGAAGCTATGGCGGGCGAGCCCGGTGTCGCGAGGGACACCGGAGAGAGGGTCAGAGGTTCGACGCAGGAACGTCTGGAATTTTGACCAGGTGGAGGTAGCGGTCGGCGACCGCCCAGTAGTGGAAGGCGTCGCCGTGGCGGAAGAGTTCGCTCACGCGGTCGAAGCTGGGGCCGTGGGAGAAGACGGCATTGCCCTCGCCGCCCAGTCGGAACGCCCACTGCTCCATCCCGTCACGCGAGCGGCGGACATAGGCGCAGTCGGTTTCCGAGAGCGGCGTGTACCCGCGTCGGTACTCGTCCTTGGGTCCTAGGTCGTGCAGGTGGATGACGGTGCCGGTGTAGTGGCCACCGATGATGTTCGACTCCACAACGTAGGCGTGTACACGACGGTAGTCGCTGCCGATCACGACCACGCCCAGGCGCGTGGAGAGGAGGTCGAAGAGCTCGGCGCCACGCCCCACCACGAGGGGCTGCTGCCAGACCGCGTCGTAGAACGGGAGCAGGCTGTACGGCACTTTGGAGTGGGGACGCGACAGGGTGAAGATCTCGCCGTTGGCGGTCGCGGCCATCTCGTCAATGGAGACGAGGTTGGGCGGCGAGCCAGCGACCACCTTGCCGTTGCGCAGGATGGCGTGGTCACGCACGTTGCGCAGCGTCGAGAGGATCGTCCCGTCGTAGCTGACACGCGCGAAGCCGACGGACTCCCACGGGCTCGTGCTCTCGTGTTCCATGAGCTGGTCGCCCTGCCAGACTCCCGTGAAAGAACGCGGGGCCTCCCCCTTTTCAAGCGTACTGGACCACTGGGACATGACCGGCACTCCTTCTGCCGTGAAGCCCAGGATGCTCGCCCTGGTCAGGTCGTACGTGGCGATCTCGTGTCCGCGTGCGGTCTCGTGGCCGTACGTGCCGAAGTGCAGGATGGTCTGGGGGTTGGGTGCCTCGAGCTCGTAGGTATCCATCACGTAGCCGCTCGCGCAGCGCGCCAGGAGGAAGCATTCCCCCGCGCGGTTAGCTGCGACCTGCACGACCGGGAGTTCCGGTCCGTTCGTGACGGGGCTGATGAACGGCTTGCCGTTCTCGTCCATCCCGTAGCTTTCGAGGAGCCGGACGCTACGCAGCACGATGTGCGAGCTGGGCATGATGGGACCATCCGGCCTGCGGCCGAAGGCTTCCACCTGCGCGTCCGAGATCCAGTCAGCTCCCGCAGTCACACGCTCCAGGAGCCACTGGAGGCGCTTCGTATCCACTCGAACAGGGTCTGCACTTGCCATCGACGTCTCCTTGCCCCGCGTGACACCTTTTTTCGACCGCCTAAGCTCGATAGCCGCAGCGGATCGATCAGGTCACTTAAGGGCGCCTTTGTGGCTGGATTGCCACGTCTCGTGGGGGGTCCCAGCGAGGAAGCTCAGCGTATGTCGCGCTCGTTATGATGTCAACGAGATGCAGAATCGCTAACCAGGTCGTAGGCTCCGTCTCCGACAAATAGCTGTAAAATTGACGAGAGCGGTTTTTTGCATTAGAATAGGATTAGTATGGCACAGAAAATTATCAAAGTCGGAACATCCGCTGCGGTGACTATCCCCAAAGGCGCGATGGAGAATCTTGGCCTGCATGTCGGCGACCAGGTTGAGCTTGAATTTGATCAGGCACAACGTGCGGTCTCCATCAAACCCGTTGTGTCTCTCTCAGAACGTGACAAAGAAGTTCTCTCTATCGCTCTGGATGTTCTTGAGCGTTATCGTGAGGACTTTGAATCTCTGGCCGACCGTTAACATGAAACAGATTACGGCCGCGCACATGGTGCTGATTCACGCCGCCGTTATCCGTAGAACGGGTGGGTCAGACGGGATTCGTGAACTAAGCTCGCTACGCAGCGCCGCCGCTCTTCCATTTCAGGCGTCGTTTGGGTTGGAGCTTTACCCGACGATTTTACAGAAAGCCGCTGTCTACGCACGTTCGATCATGATGAACCATCCCTTCGTCGATGGGAATAAACGCACGGGAATGAGCACAGCCATCACGTTTCTCCAACTCAACGGTTACCGATTCAATGGCCCACGACGGAGCATCGAAGATTTTGCTGTGAAGATTGTCGTGGATAGGTTGGATATTGAAGATATCGCAGAATGGTTTAAACTACACACAGAATCAGTCTAACTTTGCCCAGTATGCATCCACACCAGTCCATGCTCGAAGAATTTCAGTACGCGATAAAGCACTTTGTGCCGACGCTCCCTCCCATGATCAAAGAGGAGGCTCAGAGGATCCACGATGACCTCGCAACAAATGAGGCGCTCGATGAGGCGGCGATCAAGCACGCGTTCTATACGATCGGCATGAAGGAGTATCCCTACCGTCGTGCGTATGAAGAGCTGACCAGCTCGACCGCCGAGGAGATGCTCAAAAAGATGGTGCTAGACCATGTCGACGAAACGGTTCGTGGCGTGATCAAGCCGCACCTCGACGCGGGTGTGAGTTTGGAAGCCCTCGTGTCGAGTGATTTGTTTACGGAGTCCCTGGATGCCAAGCAACGCTACCAAGTCGAAGACGGGATCTTGGTCGCCAAGGACAAGCTCGCCGAGATTTTGAAAAATCGCGTGGGTGAGCAAGCCGTACAGTACCAGGCACTTGTCGACAAATGGACGCAGGAGGCGGACAAGATTCAGACAGCCATTGCTGAACTTGAACAGCTCGCGCAGGGCGGCGACGAAAACCAACAGGCGGAAATCAAGGGTAAGGTGTCGCGGTTCCGTGAAGGCTTTTTGATCACCGAACCTGATCCGGAGCTGGAGATCGTCAAGAAAGAAATCGAATATTGGAAGGACACCTTTTCTGAGGAAGAATAAGCTACCTGTAGTGAGCCTGTCGAACTATGCAAATTTCTTGGAACGGATTTTCTTCGTTTGAGATCACAACCAAAACCGCCGGGGCTGACGTCCGTCTCGTGACCGACCCCTACCAGAATTCGACGGGTCTGCGGTTCCCCCGCACGCTAGAGGCCGAGGTGCTCCTGGTGTCACACGATGAAGAGGACGCGAATAATCTTGAGGCCGTCACAGGCAATCCTTATCTCATTAACCTCCCGGGCGAGTTTGAAGTCCGGAGTGTTTTTGTGTTCGGTGTTTCCGCGCCACTCAAACGTGAAGAAAAAGGGAGACCCGTGCCGAATCTGATTTTTCGCATTGAGACCGAAGGGATGCGTCTGGCCCATCTTGGAGCCCTGGATCGCGCGTTGACCGATGAGGAACTTCAGAAGCTTGAGAATATCGATATCTTGATGATCCCGGTCGGAGGCGGACGTGTAATGGATCCCAAAGTCGCCGCCGAAGTGATTTCGCAGATCGAACCGCGCGTGGTCATTCCCATGACGCATGCGGTTGCGGGAGCCAAGGAGGAGCTGGGGACTGTCGACGCATTTTGCAAAGCCTTCGGGACGTGCCGCCGTGAGGATATGAATAAATATAAAGTGACCCGCAAGGATTTGCCCGAGGACGATATGGTCATCATCTCGCTTACGAGATGATATGAAGACGGTGAGTCCTAAGCCCATTTCCCTTCGACCACTGAGCGCGACCCACCGACGTTGGTTCTGGCTTCTCATGGCCGTCGCGGTGATCGTGATCGCGATTGGTTGGATGGTGACGATTCGCGACATCATTGAGGATGTTCCCACATTACGAGCGTCTGTGGAGGCAGGGGTTGATCGGGCGGCAGAGGAGATAGAAGACGCGCAACTCAAACCTGAGGAACAGGTGCAGGAAGCAACAGACGCGTTTGACGCACTGAAAGCTGGGTATGATGCAGAGAAGGCGCGACAGGAAGGAGAAGCAAAAGACCAGTAACCACCCCTAGCCCCTCCTTAAAAAGGAGGGGGATCGAATATGGCCAAGAAGAAACCCTTTATCGAATCAGCACCAGACGCTCCGAGTGACAACATCGTGTCACAGAGTCTCGTCGAAGAGATGCAAACGTCGTATCTCGATTACGCGATGAGCGTCATCGTGGGCCGCGCGCTTCCGGACATTCGCGACGGACTCAAACCGGTGCACCGACGCATTTTGTATTCGATGTGGCAGACGGGTTTGCGCAGTAGCGCCAAGTTTAGGAAATGTGCGGCGGTCGTGGGAGACGTGCTGGGAAAATACCATCCGCACGGAGATTCGGCCGTGTACGATTCCTTGGTGCGCATGGCGCAGGATTTTTCCATGCGCATGCCACTCATCCGCGGCCAGGGAAACTTCGGTTGTTTCACCAAAGAGACAAAGGTGCGGTTGACGGACGGTCGCGACGTCAGTTTTGAGACGCTGGTCGAAGAGTTTGAGGCTGGTAAAACGAACTATACATATACCATCAACAGCAAGGGGTTGATCGCCATGGCAAAGATCCAACGCCCACGGATGACCAAACATGACGCCAGGCTGGTCAAGGTCGTCTTGGATAACGGCGAAGAGATCCGTTGCACGCCGGACCATCGTTTCATGATGAAAAATGGTTCTTATTGTGAGGCACAACGGCTCGACCCGGGGACGTCACTCATGCCACTTTATTCCCGTTTGTCGGAAAAGGTCGATCGTTTGAACCGCGATGGGTACCTATTGATTCTGCAGAACGCCACGGGAGAGTGGGTGCCGGCGCATCATCTGGCCGACAATTACAATTTATCGGCGGCGGTCTATAGGAAGTCGAATGGACGCGTTCGACACCACGTCGATTTTAACAAGTTGAACAACAATCCTGATAATGTCCGTCGTGTAGATTGGGGTGAGCATTGGCAGATTCATTTTTCTCAGGCGGCCAAGCAACATCAGGATCCGGAATATCGCCGGCGAATTGCAGCAGGTCGGAAGCTCTTTTGGAGCGATCCGGCAAATCGTCAGCGACAGAGTGAGCGGATGTCACAGAGGAATCTCAAAAACTGGCAGGATGAGGACTATCGGATGATGAAGAGCGAGGCGTTGAGCCTGATCAATAAGGACTATCAACAAGCGCACCCCGAACTCGGTAAAGCATTCGGTCAACGCACGACAGAACGGCTCAAACGGCTATGGCAGGAGCCGGAATATCAAACCCTGATGCATGAACGGATCACCAAAGCCAATCGGAATCGCCTGACCAATTCGACCGGCAAGCGCAAATTTTTGGCGATTTGCCGTAAAGCGCTCGAGGACTGTGGCCAGTTGACGGTCGATACGTATGAGTTTTGTCGACCACGCCTGTATCCATACGGTAAGGCACCGTTGTGGACGACTGGACTCCGGAAGTATTTTCAAAATAATTCCGAACTGGTGTTGCAAAGCTTGAACGGCAACCACAAGGTCGTTGCCGTTGAATGTCTGAAACAACGCGAGGATGTGTACGACCTCACAATCGATGGAACACACAACTTCAGTTTGGCATCCGGGGTATTTGTCCATAACTCTCTCGACGGCGATTCAGCAGCGGCTTACAGATACACCGAGGCAAAACTTGAACAGATCTCCGAGGAACTCCTCATGGACATCGAGAAGGGGACGGTGGATTTCATGCCCACGTTTGATGGCACGCACAAGGAACCCAAAGTCCTCCCGGCCAAGCTCCCCAACCTGCTCATTAACGGCACGGTCGGCATTGCCGTGGGTATGGCGTCCAACATTCCTCCGCACAACCTGACCGAAGTCGCCAATGCTATTTTGCATCTGATTCAGAATCGTGACGCGTCCATCGACGACCTCGCGCAAATCGTGCAGTGTCCGGATTTTCCCACCGGCGCCATCGCCTACAACCAAAAAGACATCCAAGCGGCGCTTGCCACCGGCAAAGGCGGTGTGGTTGTGCGCGCCAAGACCGAGATCGTGGAGGACAGCAAGGGCAACTTTGCGATCATTGTGAGTGAGATCCCGTATCAAGTGAACAAGTCGACACTGCTCATG
>JBBTRQ010000022.1:0-43482 GCA_038065075.1 Patescibacteria group bacterium | reverse complement strand
GACGTCGGCGTACACTTCTGCTTTCACGGAACCACCGGCCGGAATCGACACGGAATCTTCGAGCCTGAACAAGACACCGGACTCCGACAAGAATCGAGTCGTGGCGACGAGCGACTGGGCGAAAGTCAGATTGTTGGTGATCGTCACGGTCCCGCGAGCGATATCCTCGACGGTCTTCGAGGAGTCCCCTGTGGGCTCAAATGTTTGTGTACGACCAAGCATTCCAGATACGACTGCACCACGAACATCGGTCGCACGCGTAGGCACCTCGTAGACATTGGCGACAAACTCCGTTGTAATCGGCTCCTCGGTTGAGTCGACGTGGATGACGGCCTGGACGGTCGAGAGATACAACACGGCCAACAGCGCCGCGGCGACAAGAACAATAAACGTCAGCGCAATGCGCCGATACATGATGAGCGGCACGGCCGCCGGTTGGGTGATCTCAAGGTCTTCGATGTCCGTGACTTCAATCTTCTTGGCTCCTCCCTTTCTGACGGCCACCCGTTTCTTAGGAACGACTTTCTTGGTGGGCATATTGGCTTTATTGTAGCACAATCTCTAGAAGCTCGTGTCATCCCGTCTTCGACTCCGAGGTCGCTCAGACTCGAGGAGAGCGACCGAAGGAAGCCGAGGGATCTCGAACCAGTAGCTGTTCCCATCCACACTGCGGACACCAGGCACGAACAGCGTCCTCGAGGAACTGAACCTTCAACGGACACCCACAGGACTTGTTCGGACACAGCACGATATCGGGGAACGTCTCCTTTCCCTGGTCAAGCGCCTTCAACAACCGCTTCTCAAAATCCGGCGAAAAATGCTTCGCCTCAAAAAAAGATTCTCGTTCTTCTCTCAATTCAGGATTAAAGACACTCATACGCGTGGTGACATTTTTTCGTATATACGAACTTTTGTCGCCAGTGTGAATGATTACTTTTGTTCACCCCGGTGGAAAAAAGTAATCATTCACAATGCTCGACTTTATACTTCGGTCGCAATCCGTGCCAATATTCCGATGATTTTTTCTGAATCCAGCCAGCCTTCATGAGTCGCTTCTCTGTATATCGCAAAATGTCACCGACCGTCTTTTCGATATCCTCGAGTCGTGTTTCAAAGAGTGCTGCGCCGACTTTCTGACAGAAGACCCTCTCTTTGCCTGCCAAAAGTTCAGTCGCAAGATGTTTCTCAAACACCGACCATCGACCTTCACACAGCAAAAGAGCATTCCCGAGAAGTTTGATGATGTGAGATCGCACCGACTGCGCGTAGAGGTTGTTACGACGCTTTACCGCGATCTTCAACCGATCCTCGAAGTGAAAGACTGCCTCCGCAAACAGCCAGTCGATCTTCTCTCGCAAGACATCCTTCGGATACCACTTGATGGTCGATTGGATTTTCTTGAATCGACTCCCTGGGTCAACCACGACCAGAGCCATTGAGTATTCACGTAAGGAGTCATCATGCTCCCATCCAGCGAGATGCTCCTTTTTGAGTTCTCCGAATGTCTTCGCTGGGTGAAATTGAACAGGAATCTTTCGTTCGTTGAGGCTCTTCTTGTAGTCCTTCACAAGAGCGTTCATCTTTGTTCGGTCTTTCTCACTGACATAAAAGAACTCTGTGTCGATATCGCTATGCTGATCGTAGTGTCCTGACGGAACGGAACCGGTGATGATAACCGAAATTCTCTCACGCAACTCGGGATAACGAGAAAACATGTCGTCCTCGAGGAACGTTCGAAAATGCGTCACTATCTCCAGCTGTGAACGCCTAAAAAAATTCTGAATGTCCATACGCGATTCTTATGGCGGACTTATACCTAAATCCTTACAAATCTTCTTCGCAAGGAAGTCGTTAATCTCGGAATGTCTTGGGACGGACGAGACACGACTCAAGGCGGGATTAAAAAAAATGCTGTGATTTCCGCCTTCGCGGAGAAACACGCATCCTTGCTTTCGTAAGTGACGAATAAGGTCGACCCGCTTCACACCCTAAACGGTAAGTCTCTGGCGAATCACTCTTCCTCGAGGTCGCTCTTTCTCGACCATCATTCTGTTCACATCAAGAACCATCTCGAGAGCCTCTTTCAAGTTCTCTTTTACCTCCTTCATGGTCTTCCCTTGAGTGTTCACACCTGGAACCTCCTCAACCCAACCAAGATACCAATCGCCATGTTTTTGATAGACAGCTGTACATTGCATACGTCTAAACCATACCAAAATTAAGTTGTTATGTCATCATTTGAACGTTTCATACTCTGCTCCCACCCACATGATACACACCACGCCCGCACGGCATCTTCCAAGAACTGAACCTTCAACGGGCACGCGCACGTTTTGTTCGGACATAGCACAATATCCGGAAACGTCTCTTTTCCCTGATCCAACGCCGTCAACAGTCGCTTTTCAAAATCCGGCGAAAAGTGCTTCGCTTCAAAAAATCCTTCACGATCTTCTTTGAGTTCTGGATTAAAGATGCTCATACTTCAAAACCGCGCCACTTGGTGAAATCATTTCCGAGGCTACTTTTTTGGATAAGGAATTGGAAAAACTCCTTTTAACTTCATGACAGCAGGCGAAGTAGATTTTGCATTCACCTTTGCCACGAAGTTGTACTTTTCGAGTGAAGTAAGTTCGCTCGGACTCATTTCAGGATGGTGCTTGTTGATGAGATTGGCTGTTGCACTGTCTACGAAATAACAAAGAACATGGTTTGCTGCTTCAAGTGTGCGCTCAAGAATGTCTGTGCGGTAGTGCATGGATGTTTGATCTGACAAAATACATAACAGTCCTTTTTCTTTGCTTTGTACGATTTGTTCCAGTACTTCTTCGTCTACAAAATTATGCGCCTCGTCGAGTACGAGCGAACGATTTTCGCCACCAACGACTTGCAAAAACTGTTTCACTAAATTGAGGCCGAGCTCTCTTGCCACGTCTTTACCCAAAGTACGGTAATCCAATTTGCAGATGAGAAACTTTTGGCCGTCCTTTTTCATTTCCTCAAGATGAATTTCTTGCTTGAATTTTGCAATGTTTTCATCAAGCGTTCCGGCCTGTGCTTCAAATACAGCTACTTTATTTGTTTTGTCCGCTGGAATGTAATCCTGAATGTCTTTGATGAGATCCCCATAAGGATCGATGAACATGCCACCACGGCCATTGTGGATGTCTGAAATTACAATGTTCTTTAGCGTAACGAATTTACCTTGACCGGAACGTCCGAAAAAATGCAAAATTCCAGAACGTTCATCTGACGAAAGACCAAAAATTTCTCCGTTTTCTTGTATACCGATTGGTATTAATCCCTCCTTGATGATGTTTTCCATAGTATTTGTATTTATATAGATAAATTACTTGGTTTCAGATTTAGAAATCAGGGCATATTTTTACTCATTTATATTTGGATCAACATTGTCATGATACAATTTGTACCCCATTTCTTCTAGCCGATTTTCTAATTCGGAAAAAATCTCAATAACGCTCTTTTTGATTTTTGAAAAGCTTTTGTACTCTCCATTTTCAAAGATCGTTATCAATTCGGAAAATCCGGTTGGTTTGTATTTAAGCTTTTTAGCGTCCGTAATAATATTAGAGAATCTCAACGTATTTGCGTTTAGGCAGGATAGAATTTTTAGGTACTGAAAAAACATGTCATTGATAACGGTTACCATGCCATATGCATTTTTCATTTCGGCGGCGTTCAATGTTTTAGTCGTGGATTCCTGCATCTTTTGCCATGTAGCAACCGCTTGCTCGTATCGTTTTGACTTATCAATCATTCCAAACCTGTCAGAACGTTTTTTGCTGGACAGTTCTTCACTCGGTTCATAGCCCACTTTTTCAAGATACTTTTTCATGTCTTGAGTAACGCTTAATACAAGCTTTTTGATCTCAGAATATTTTCCAAAATTTCCATTAACGATAAACATCGTTAATTTTGAAAAATCTTTTGGCTTAATTTTGAATTTTTTAGATTCAAATATTTTTTTCGAGCTACTTGTGTACGGTGCTTGGTTGATAAAAGCCAAAAAATTCAGCATGTTCTCAAACATGCTGTGCAGTGCAATCGCAATTTTTTCATGGTCTTTTTTTTCAGCAATATCCAAAACCATCGAGCTGGAGAAAAAAATACTTGGCCACAAAGCAAAAGCTTGATCCATGGTCTTTCTTTTAACGTCCTTTGCTTTATGCTTACTTAGTTTATCAACGAAAGGCTTATTATAGACTGGTAAAAGTTTTTCAGACCCAACACCGAACCAGGAGCTGGAAACCTCCTTCACTTCGTTGATATATGTTTTTTCAGTAATCCAGATGAGCTCAACTGATAGGCCATCTCGCATTTTGTGCATTTTAGCGTATGGCAATTTCTTTTGCCCTCTAGGCATTTCTTTAAGAAAAGCAAAAAGTTCCAAATCCGAATATGGACCTTCTGTCTTGCGGGCAAAAGATCCACGAGCCGCTATTGCCAAAAGATTTTTTCCGAATTTTTGTTTTATTAAAGGAACCATTTCTAATAGTACTTGTTCTCGCTCCTTATGTGTGTATTTTTTAATGCCTTTCATACGTTTTGAAGATGAAGCGCCTTCAACAACCGCTTCTCAAAATCTGGCGAAAAATGCTTCGCCTCAAAAAAAGATTCTCGTTCTTCTCTCAATTCAGGATTAAAGACACTCATGATGTATACAAAATGATGCACTAACTTCCGTCTTTTAATTTGTGAAGGTCATATAATACACGTAGCCAAATAACGTACGTCATATACCCGATCATATAATACCCATAAAATGGTCCGAAATCACCCTTGCCCATTAGATAAGTCGAGTACGATAAAAATCCCGTCGTACCAACATAGAACAAAATCGGAGCTAGAAAACTATTGTACGACTTTGGATTTTTGTAAGCGAAAGAAGTGATTCCTCCAGCAGAAAGTATCAACAAACCGATAATGATTTCCTTCATAAAATAAAACCCCAAAAAGTTATTTTAAAACATGCTATTTGAGATTCTACTCCACACTCACATTCTGCCTCCCAACGAGCTCCGCAATCTGAGAGACGATGCTCTCGGTGGCGGCGACCGAGTAATCGGTTTGGATACGGCGCATCTGACCGCCGGATTCGACCATGAGACAGACGGGCTTGGGGCCTGGGGTCGACGTGAGAATTTCTCGCAAACGCGCCACCATCTCTTGCGTGGGTTTACCTTTGAGCGCAATCGATAAACTTCCGCGATGCAGAATCGCTGGCGCCTCTTCCCGCTCCGGTACCATCTCCTCGCGCATCGCCGAGGTTACCCATTGCCCACCCTTCAACATCTGCGCCACGTCCTGCAGGGTCGTTTCATCCACGGCGACAAAACTATTCGCCAACAGCTTCTTCTCCTCCCCGTCACGTGCCGAAACTTTCGCAGAAACAAGCACGATCTGGTCTGGCACGATCAAATTTTTTGCGTCCTTGTAGATGCGCGGGAACACAATGACTTCCGTCTGCCCCGTGAGATCCTCCAGACCCACAAACGCCATCGGCTCCCCTTTCTTCGTGACGATCTCTTTCACGCTCGTGATGATCCCACCACAGCGGACGAACTCGCCGTCTTTCTGATTCACAACCTGCGCGCAGTCAAGAAGTTCGCCCTTGAACACCACCGCGAATGGATCATACGGATGCGCGCTCACGTAGAGCCCGAGGAGTTCTTTCTCCCACGCCAACAACTCGCGCATTTCTGCCGGAGGAACTCCTCGAAGAACAATCCCCTCGCTCATGACGGTTGGCGAGCCAGCGAACAAGCTTTGCTGATTATTCGCTTTCTCGCGCTGAACACTCTTATTGTGCAACAAAATACGATCAATGTTCTCCAAGAGCTGTTTGCGCTCCCCAAACCGATCGAGCGCGCCGACTTTGATCAGTGCCTCCAACGACTTCTTATTAAACGCTCTGTGCGAAACGCGGCCAGCCATGTCCGCGAGATCTTTAAACGGACCGTTCACTTTGCGCTCGGCGATAATAGACTCGACCACCTCGGCACCAAGGTTCTTGATCACCAGGAGACCAAAACGAATCTGCGTGTCGGTGATAAACGTAAAATCTTTTCGACTCTCGTTGATGTCAGGTGAGAGAACCGCAATCCCCATGCGGGCACACTCCTTCACGGCCTCGGCAATCTTCTCGAGATCCCCCGACTCCGCGGTCATGAGCGCGGTCATGTACTCGGCCGGATAATTCGCCTTCATGTACGCCGTCTGGTAGGCGACCATGCCGTAGGAGGCGGCGTGCGCCTTGCCGAATCCGTACGCGGCAAACGGTTCGATGAGCTTCCACAACTCCGTGGCCTGTGCCTTAGCCATGCCGTGCTCGACGAGTCCATCGATCAACTTCACCTTCTGTAGCGCCATCTCTTCGGGAATCTTCTTGCCCATTGCCTTGCGAAGCTTGTCAGCTTCGAGCCACGAGTAACCAGCCAGGTGGATCGCGGTGAGCATGACGTCTTCCTGATAAACCAACAGGCCATACGACTTCTGCAAAAACGCCTCCATGCGCGGATCCATAAACTTCACCAAGCTCGAATCGTGCTTTCGGCGGATGTACTCGGGAATGACTTCGATGGGGCCCGGGCGGTACAACGCGACCATGGCCATGATGTCCTCGACACGCTCCGGCCGCAGATCCATGAGGTACTTGGTCATGCCATCGCCGTTCAATTGGAACACACCCATGGTGTGGCCAGCCGCGAGCAACTCGAATGTACGCCGGTCGTCAACGGGAATGTCTTGCGTCACGACCTCAATTCCCTTCACCGCTTTCACAAGCGTTACGGCATCCCCCAAAATCGACAGATTGCGGATACCGAGGAAATCCATCTTCACCAGTCCCGCGGACTCGACCGCGTGCATCTCGTACTGCGTGATAATCTTGCCCTCGCGTGTATCGATTTGAAGCGGAGTAAAGTCGGTCAGATCCGTGGGCGAAATAACCGTACCGGCGGCGTGAATCGAGACGTGGCGCGCACAGCCTTCAATGCGCTGAGCAAGATCTATCACGCGGCGGATGTTCGCGTCTGTGTTGTACTTCTTTTTGAGATCCGGCGATTCCTCCAGTGCGCGTGCAAGGGTCATCGGGAATCCCTGGCTCCCCATGGGCACGAGCTTGGCGACTTCATCGATCATCCCATACGGAAACCCGAGCGCACGACCGACATCGCGAACCGATCCGCGAGCGAGCATCGTTCCAAACGTACAAATCTGCGCGACCTTCTCATGACCATATTTGCCGCGCACATAATCCAACACCTCATCGCGGCGGTTATCGGCAAAGTCGGCGTCGATATCCGGCGCGCTGGGACGTTCTGGGTTGAGGAAACGCTCGAATGGCAATTGGTACAGAAGCGGGTCGATCGACGAGATGCCTATCGAATAACTCACGAGCGAACCAGCCGCGGAACCACGCGTGGTCGTCACAATTCCGTTATCGCTGGCCCAGTTCAAAAAGTCAGAGACGATCAAAAGATACGGACAGAACCCTTTCTGATCGATGATGTCGAGCTCATAATTGAGACGCTTGATCTCAGTCTCATCGAGCTCTCGCTCACGCCGCTCTTTCAATTTTACAAACGCTTGTTCAGTAAGCACTTGTCGAAACGTCTTGCCTTCCTCGATCTCAAACTTCGGGAAGTTCCACTTGCCCAGCTCGAGCGTTACCTCGCACCGATCCGCAATCAGCCGCGTGTTCTCAATGGCCTCGGGCACGTCGCGGAATCGCTCCTCCATGTACTCCCCGCTCACCATCGAGGCGTCGTACTCATATTGATTCTGCCGTTCGAATTGTTCGAGCGTCTTCCCGCCCTTAATGCAGTTCAAAATCTTCCACGCTTCCATGTCCTGGGGTTTGAGGTAAAACGTGTTCTTCGTCGCCACAACAGGAACACCAAGTTCCTTTCCGAGTGCAATAAGTTTTGTATTCGCGGCTTCTTGCTCTGCGATCTCCGGACGGTCGACAAGCTCAAGGTAATAATTCCCTTCTCCGAGCAACTCGACGTACCAGCGTATCGCCTCTTTGGCTTCCTCGACCTTCTCGAGTTTCAAGAGCTCGTCGATCTCCCCCATGTACCCGCCCGACAACACGATCAGTCCCTTGCTGAAACGCTTCAACAATTCTTTGTCGATGCGCGGCTTGTAGTAGAAGCCTTCGAGGAATCCAAGGCTCGAGAGTTGGATCAAGTTCTTGTAACCTTCATTGTTCTGCGCAAGACACACCAATCGGTTTGGCCGCGTGTCGATGCGCGCGCGCTTCAAATGTCGACCATCCTGCGCCACATAAAAATCGACGCCAATGATCGGCTTCACGCCAGCGTCGATCGCTTTTTGATAAAACTCTATCGCCCCATACATCGTCCCGTTATCGGTCAGCGCCACCGCGTTTTGCTCGAGTGACACGACGTGCTTCAAGACCTCCTTCACCTTGGGAAGAGCCTCAAGAAGCGAGTAGTGGCTGTGGGTGTGGAGGTGGACAAACCGGGACATACTGGCACGAGCTTACCATCTTGAAGCACAATCTAAAAGCCCGCCGTCGCTCTTTGAGCTATGGCGGGCAGGCAGGGTTTTGCCTCTATTTGTTTATGTTTCATCGTCCGTGACGACTTTTTTCTTCTTGGATGACTTTTTACTCGCCGCTCCACCCTTCTTCATCTGTCTCTCGATAAGGTACTCCACGGCCTTGCCGGTGGTGTGAACCACGGCTCCCAGCGCGGCGCCGGTTGAGTCGAATTTTTTGCGAATACCGTCGATCGCCGCTTCCATCTTCGCGAGTGTTTCTTGGACAAGACCAATGGTATCGTTTGCACGCCTCATGATGCTTGCGACTTGCCACAACAACCAGAACACGACGGCTGAAATCCACAAGACACAAAACGCGAGAACGATGAATAGAATCTCAAGTGGGGTAAACATAGGTAGGATTGCTTCGGTCGGCATGGCCTCCCTCGCAATGACGAGAGAGCGACTACGATCTCATTGTAGCACCAAATTCTTTTTCGAGCACGCGACGAATCTTGTTCACCTCTTCATCGACCTCTGAAGTCTCGAGCGTTTTCTCGAGCGAACGGAAACTCAGGTGAACCGCCATAGACTTCTGTCCTTCATCAATACCTTTGCCACGGTAGACGTCGAATAGGTCGTATTCGACTAATAACTTCGATGCCTTCCTGATCGCTTCCTCGAGTGCGGCCGCCGTTGTGCGCTCCGCGACCGTGAATGCCAAATCTCGCTTGGCGTCCGGATATTGAGGGATAGGCGAGAAGGTCGACTCAGTGCGTTCGAGCGCAGCAAGCATGGTGAGGTTCATTTCGGCAACGGCGATGCGGCGGTCGATGCCTAATGTTTGAGCGACGTCAGATCGTGCCTCCGCGAGGAGGCCATATTTTTTCCCACCGATGAAAATCTCGGCGGCACGTTGGGGGTGCATCCAGACGGTGGGCTTGTCCATCTCTCGGAACTCGACGTCGAACCCGACGGTAGTGAGTACCGTCTCTATCTGTCGTCGTAGCTCAAGGATGGGTGCCTCATCTCCCTGGGCACTGTAGGCGACTGCCGCGTGGTATGGCTGTGCAGGTAACGTCCCTCCTTGTCCATCCTCCTCGCCCGACATAGCTCCACCAGGAGCGACGGCGGGGTCTCCTTTCATCTTTCCAAAAAACACGCGCGCGACCTCGAACACGGACACGACCTGGGACGAGTGATGATTCATCTTGACCGTATCGAACAAATTCGGCACAAGCGACTGAACCAAGTACGGACGGTCTTCCGCGAGTGGATTGGCGAGCTTGAGATGATCATCCACGTCAAATCCAAGAGTCATAAGCGGCTCCGGCGCCACAAAGGCATATCGGTAGACTTCGGTCACGCCCAATCCGTAGGCCAACACATGGCGCAGATCTCGCGCAAGAACGCGGACCGGATCACGTAGCGGTGGCGTGATAGAAAAATTCGGAAGGACAGATTCAATTCTCTCATAGCCCCACACGCGGGCAATCTCCTCGATCACGTCTTCCACGATCTGGACATCCTTGGTGGCACGCCACGACGGGATGGTTACCTGCATAGTTCCACTCTTGATTCCCATCTTGGTAGCCCCAGGCTTCCCTGCCCGCCATAGCCTTGGCGACGGCGGAAGCCTGGGTGCCGTCTTCACAGTGAACCCAAGCCGCTCAAGAATATCCTTCATGTCGACGACGGGAATATTCGTACCGAGTCGATCGTTCACGAGAGACGGCGAAAGCGTGACGACGATAGGTTTTTGTGGTCGTGGATATTCGTCGACGACCTTGGACGCAACTCGCGCAGCAGGACTAAGCTCGATCATCAGTTCAACGGCACGCTTGAGCGCCAACTCGCACAACTCTGAATCAAGCGACTTCTCAAACCGCGCGGACGACTCAGAACGCAGACCGAGTTTGGCCGACGTTTTGCGAACGCTCACAGGATCAAAGTTCGCTGACTCGAATACGATCCGGGTGGTCTTGTCGCTCACACCACTTCCCTCGCCTCCCATCACGCCCGCGATCGCCATTGGTTTGTGGCCGTCGGTAATAAGAAGCATAGAGGAATCAAGCTGGTAGGTTTTCTCATCAAGCGCCGTGATCTTTTCTTTTGGTTTGGCCGCGCGCACGACAATCTGCACCTGTCCTGAGCGAGCGGAGCGAGTCGAAGGGCCGAGCACATCGGCGTCGAAGGCATGCATCGGTTGTCCGAGTTCAAGCATGACGAAGTTGGTCACGTCCACGACGTTGTTGATCGACCGCACGTCACATGACTCGAGTCGTCGCTTTACCCAGTCTGGAGACTCTTGAACGACGATGCCGTCCATTGCCACGGCCATGTATCGCGGACACGCTTCTTTGTCTTCCACGTTGACCGATACGTCGATTCCTTTCCCAGCCACGATCTTCTTTGGCTCGTAACTCTTGAACTTCGACTTCGTCAGCGCCGCAACCTCGCGTGCCATGCCGTAATGTCCCATGAGGTCGGGACGATTGGTGAGCGACTTGTGTTCGATGTCAAAAATCACGTCGTCGAGTCCTAACGCGCTTGCAAGCGGGGTACCCACTTTTGCCTCGACGTCTCCAAGGTCTCGAATCTCGTGATCTGCTTCCGTTGGTGCGAGTCCGATCTCGTTGCTCGAGCAGATCATGCCCTCACTGTCCTCGCCACGAAGTTTCGTCTTTTTAATCTCCACGAGCTCTCCCTCGCCATGCCACTTCACCCACGCGCCAGGAAGCGCCACCGCGACTTTCATCCCCTGCGCGACGTTCGTCCCTCCGCAGACGATCTGCACCGTCGAAGACCCTGAGCCCCGAGCCTGTCGAGGGGTCGAAGGGCCAACATCTACTTGGCACACTCGAAGTCGATCAGCATTGGGATGCGCCGCGACGGACTTGATTACACCCACGACGATATGTTCAAGCGCGGCGGCTTGGTCTTTCATTCCTTCGACCTCAACCGTCGACAGCGTAATCTTCTGTGCTAAATCCGAATCCGACAGCCCCTTGGGCGTCGTGACAAACTCGTTTAGCCAATGTTTCGAAATTAGCATACGTTCCGGTCCCCCTCCTTTTTCCTGCCAGCCGTAGCCTTGGCGAAGGCTGGAAGGAGGGGTTAGGGGTGGTTAGAATTGCTTTAAAAACCTGAGGTCCCCAGACTCAAGATGTCGAATATCATCGATGCCGTACTTGAGCATCACCAGTCGCGTGAGGCCAAAACCAAACGCGAAACCGGAATATTCATTTGGGTCCAAATTCGCCTGACGCAGGACGTTTGGGTGGATCATGCCGCCAGGCATCGCTTCGAGCCATCCACTTTGCTTGCATACGCGGCAGCCCTTCCCTTTGCACAAGAAACATTCGAGCTCACCACGGACACCCGGTTCAACGAACGGATAAAACTTTGGGGAAAGACGAATCTTTGTCCCCTTCCCGTAGAGATGATCGGCCACGGCCTGGAACACACCCTTCATGTGGGCAAACGAGATTCCCTTTCCGACCACGATGCCCTCGAGTTGGTGGAAGGTATGTTCATGTCTGGCATCCGTCGCTTCATTGCGGAAACAGCGTCCCGGAACAACCGCTCGAAGTGGGACGCCATATTTGCGCATCGCACGGACTTGAAACGTGGAGGTGTGTGTTCGCATCACCCAAGCCGTCTCCTCCGATCCTGGTTTCGCGGTCTTCCCATCGATATAAAACGTATCTTGCATGTCACGAGCCGGATGCGAAGATGGAATGTTAAGCGCGGTGAAGTTGTAAAAATCGCTCTCGAGCTCTGGGCCGTCCAAAACCATGAAGCCCATCGACGTGAACAATTCCTCGAGCTCCTCTTGAACCTGTGTTACAGGATGCAGGTGTCCTTGTTCGCGTGGTGGCATCGTCGGCTGAGTCACGTCGATCCACTCCTTGGCCGATCTTGATTCCATCGACGCACTCGAAATCTTTCCCTCCGCTTCCCCAAACGCCGCCTCAATCGCCTGCTTCACTTCATTGGCAACCGCACCGACAAGCTTGCGCTCCTCATCCGCGAGCGACGCCATCTCTTTCATCATCGCATTGAGCTTCCCCTTGCGGCCGAGGAACTGGACTTTCAATTCCTCAAGCGCGGCTCGATCGACGACCTTATCGACGAGCTCGGTGAATTCTTTTTTTAAATGTTCAAGTTTCTTTTTCATAAAAAGTCTCTCGGTTCCTTTCTTTGAATATCTGTCCTGTCAAAATCTCGGTCAAAACTCACAAGGTCGGCGTCCAGACGGCGCGCAGCCTCATATTGGTGGGCATCATCGATATCCAGCTTGTGGCGCTCGGCGATCTCCAAGATCTCTTCCTCCAACTCGTAACTTGAAGAGACCAAAATAAAAGAAGCTGCCTGGCAGTCTCTTAAAAAGCGTTTCCAGATTGCTTGGCCGCCATTTTTTTCCAGAATGATCCCAACGGAGTACAGAGAGAACTCCGTCAGTGCGATCGTGTAATCGTCGTCTCGATTGTGTAACAGCTGCACGCACTCTTGAGCTCTCTCTTGTTGTAACAACGCTTCGACAAAGATATTCGTGTCTAAGAGAAGTACTTTTCTGCCCATATATCCTTGATCATGTGCTGAACCTCTACGGAAGTCTTTCCTTTAAATTCTTTCCCAGACAACGCACCGATTAAATAACTAAAATCAGGAGAGCGCGTCTGCGTACGTTTCTTTCGTCGAGGAATCCGAATGACTATCTCGTCAGCCGTTTTTTGAACGATAGGCCAATTCATATACCTCTACTATGCCACAAGAACGAGCTGGCGACAACCGATTAAATTGCCACCATCCCCTTAATCGCGCCCCAGATTTGGTCGCCGAAGGTGACGAAATCTTTGTACGTCACCAGCACGACCAACACCATCAGGAGCATGAACCCAAGATTGTGCACCGCGACTTCGATCTTCTGATTCACCGCGCGGCCGCGGATTTTCTCAATCGCAAGGAACAGGATACGTCCGCCGTCGAGCGCGGGGAATGGGAGGACGTTGATGATCGCCAGGTTGATCGAAAGCACGGCAGTGAACTGCAACAAGTAGATGAGCCCCATGGCCGCGACCTGTCCGGTCATGACCGCGATACCAACCGGACCGGAAAGATCAACGGCGACTTCCTGTCGGATCACGAGGTCGGCGATGAGCCCGCCAAATGCTTTGAGAATCTCGATGGTAAACTGATACGTTGTATAAACCCCTTGGCCGATCGCCGAGAAAAATGGATAGGAGACAAGCCCGGTCGAGACAAAGGCAATGCCAACACCCGTGGTGTCTACGCTCTGAAGGTACTCACTCGTAAGTGTATAGGTCGTATAGGACTCATCGGACCTATAGATTAAAACATCCACTCCGTCTGCCGCATTCGTCGCAAAGTAGTCGCGGGCTTCTGTGTCTGCCGTAAACACCTGGCCGTCGATAGACGCAATCACATCGCCACTCACCACCCCCGCCTCAGCGGCAGGTGAACCCTCCACGACTTGCATCACCGTGATCTCATGTGACTCGACGCGAGCAGACGATGGTAGTGACTCGTCGATAATACTCGGGAGTCCAGCCATGTACCCGATCGAGAACAGCACCGCCGCAAGCACCAAGTTCATCGCCACACCCGCGACCAACACCACAAATCGCTTCCACGCGGGCTTGGACGCAAAGCTATCCGAGTCCTGTGCCTGCTCGCCCGACTCGCCCTTGATCTTCACGAACCCTCCGAGCGGAATCCAGTTGATCGAATAGACTGTCTCGCCGCGCTTCACTCCCCACAGCCGTGGTGGAAATCCAAACCCAAACTCCTCCACCTTCATGCCCATGCGCTTGGCCATCACAAAGTGACCCAGCTCATGCACGAACACCAGGAGCGAAAGGACAATGATGAACAATAAAAGTGTACCCATAAATCGAAACAATCATACCGATTTATGAAGCTTCGAGCAATAACGGGGTGCACATAAGTGCCGATCGGCACCTATATGCCCCCCTCATCAAAAGCCCACCGAAGTTCCCTGTCTAAGACTTACGCCTCTGATCGTTCTTGTTTCCCCTCCGAAACAATCTTCGCATAAAGATCCGGGGCAAGTTGTTTGACCTGTTCTGCACGTCTTTTCACAAACTCAAGTTCTTCCTGCCAGTGATCTTCAGACAACATAAAATCAATGAAGTGAAAGCAGTCACCCTTTTTTACAGAATCAGGCAGTGAGTCGAGGTCCATGATTCTTTCATCAATCCAACCCGAGATAGCTGTGTCCGGAATCTCAAAGACATGACCGAACTCTTCAGGCTGGCGTACATTTTGTAATGCTTGCAAACTTGCTTCGTCTTTTCCTACTTGGAACACTGCACCTTCACAGGAATATCGACCATCGTCTCGATAATAGTCCAGCGTGTAAGGCAAACGAAATCTTTTAAGAAGTTCTTCTACTTTTGAAATGGCTTTATTATACTCACGAGTCCAATCCTGATAATCTGCTTCACTTTTGTAGGCCGAACGATCTGGATTAACCAGTTGGATGTCGCACACGGACTTCAAACCCTCTAAAACTAGAAGAAGAAAAACCCTATCTTGATTTGTAACTATCTCAAGTCCACTCAGCTCTTTAAGCAGTGTATCTCTTCTATTCTTTTCCATTGACCTTTCCTGAACTTTCGACACGTCCGGCGGCGGATTGAATCCGCGGAATCTATCGAAAAAACCACTCATACTATTTCAGAAAATGATTTGAAGATTCATGAAAAATCCACTCCATGCTTCGTTCGTCAACCAATAACCCGAACAAAGTAGCGCTTTCCTTTCTGAATGACAATCCCCTCTCCTGTCGGTTGAATGACTTGTTCTGGATCCTCGACGACTACCTCATCAACTTTCACGCCACCGCCTTCGATGAGACGACGCGCATCACCCTTGGACTTGGCGAGTCCTGAGCTTACAAGTACATCGACGATCGACATCGGACCGCTGATTTTGTGGTCGGGAATCTCGTCCGGAATTTCCTTCTTCTGGAATAACTGATCGAATCGATCCGACGCGGCCGAGGCTTCTTTCTCGTCGAAGTACTGCGTCACAATCGCGCGAGCGAGGCGTGCCTTGAGCTCCCGTGGGTTTGCGCCGCCGTCGAGTTCCTTCGCAACCGCCTCGTAATCTTCTGTCGTAAGGATCTCAAACCCAGACACGATCATCCCGTCCGTCCAGCTCATGATCTTCCCAAACATCTCGTCGCTAGAATCGCCTAGCGTAATCATGTTCCCCTCACTCTTCCCCATCTTCTTTCCTGTTGGATCCACAAGGAGCTTATTCGTCAGCACAAACTTCTCCTTTCCTTTCATCGCCTTCATGAGTGTCCGACCTGCGAGCATATTAAACGTCTGATCGTTACCGCCGACCTCGCCATCAACATCCATTGCAACACAATCATACCCCTGCATAAGGGGGTAGAGGAACTCGTGCATGTAAATCGGTTTTCCATCTTTCATTCGATTCTCAAACATGTCCCGTTCGAGCATTTGTTGCACGGTGAAATTCGAGGCGAGTTCTACAGCATCCCCCAAGTTCATCTTACCCAGCCACTCGCTGTTGTACTTCAGCTCCACAGGATTGTCTCCACCAAAATCAAGAATCTTCGCCGCTTGCTCCTGATAGTTCTTGGCATGCTCAAGAACTTGTTCACGTGTTTGACGAATGCGGGTCGCGGACTTGTCGGTTGGGTCCCCGATCATCGCCGTAAAATCTCCGATAAGCATGATGACCTTGTGCCCAAGTTCCTGAAACTGCCGAAGCCTCCGCAATGAAGTCGAATGCCCCATGTGCAAATCCGGTCCCGTTGGATCAAAACCGGTATACAACGAAAGCTGCTTCCCCTCCTTGAGTCTTGCCTCGAGGAAATCACGAGACGGAAAAATCTTCTCAACCCCTCGCGTGAGAAGCTCCTCAATTTTTTGTGCGTTAGTTGATACGGCCATAGATTATTTCTTCAATCGCTTTTTGTCTTCCGGTTGTTGTAAAAAATTCCTCCTTGAGACAACAGACCGGCCAAGACGTTTCTCCAACTGCTTTCTTGCCCCGCCGGCAATATCCCCGCCTGCCCGTGCATCAGCTTTCAACTTCCCCACGCCTTTTGAATCTTCCGTCCGATGAATTTCCGTTGTCGCGCGCTCGCCGAGCATGTTGAAAATCAATTCGAAATCGTCCATGTGATCCCGCAAGTTTTCTCGTTTGAGACCTTTAAGCTTTTTATACTCGCTCGGTGTCACACCAAAGGTCGCCTTAGCTATTTCCGCTGTGAGAATTTCGTAGTCCTGCTGATCATTTGCGCCACGATTCTTCCATTCGTCGGTAAGTTCTTCTCGAATGGCAATACCGCGCATGCGCTTCTCAATCCAATCTTCGCTGTAGCCTTTAAGTTTGTAGAGCATCCGAGTCCTCTTGGTAGCCAGTTCAGGATTTTCTATTTCTTGAACACGCTCATACCCAACTTTTGCCAACCAACGCTTGAACGGTTCGGCTTTAGGGGATGGGATCGACTGAATGATACGAAAAATACCTTCCGTATCAGCACAATCGGTCTCATACTTTTTTCCGTCAGAAGACTCTAACTTCAGTTGTCTACAAATTGTAGACAACTGAAATCCGCCTTCATCACTCACCCTGGCTTTCATTGCCGTCCAGTACTTGCTGGGCTGGGAACTATCAGTAAGCGCCTCAATCACATCCACAACCGAAAACCACCATTCTCCCTGGTAAAGAACTCTTCGAATTTTCTTCCCTTTAAATAAGGCGATCCTTGTGGAGATGTCATCAGTCATAAAACAACTCTACGAATTTCCTTTGATAAACGCAACGATCTCGTCGCGACGCGATTCCATGGTGGCGCGGTCGACCGCCTCGAGGTTGAGTCGAAGTTTTGGTTCTGTGTTGGCGGCGCGGACGTTGAACCAGAAGTCGGGATACGTGATGGTAATCCCGTCGAGTGTTGTGAGCTCACCATCCGCAAATTTCTCAACGAGCTTCTGGATCATCCCCTGCTTATCCTCGACGGTGAAGTTGATCTCGCCAGAATGCGCGTAGCGCATAAGAGGTTCGACGATCTCGGAGAGTTTTTTCCCTTGCCGTGTCACCTCTTGCAGAATCTGTGTGGCGACCGTCACCGGCCCCTCGTAGACCCCCGTCGGAAACGTATAGAAAAAATGCCCCGACGATTCTCCGCCGAACACCGCACCCACGGCACGCATCTGTTCCTTGATGAGCGAGTGCCCGACGCGCGTCACAGACGGCACGCCGCCTGCTTCGACGATCATGTCACGTGTGATCTTCCCGGGACGAATGTCGTAACAGATCGTGGCACCTGGATGATCTCGCAGAGCGATTTGTGCAAGAAGCCCGCGCACAATCGCTGGCTCCACGACGCGGCCTTTGTCATCGACAAAAAAGATTCGATCTCCATCCCCATCGGTGGTAATGCCCAGATCCGCTCCTACCTCGACGACCTTCGCTCGAATCGCTTCCGTATTCTCCTCTTTAAACGGATCCGCCTCGTGGTTAGGAAACGAACCGTCGTACTCCCAGAACATCCTCGTCACGTCGGCGTCGATCATCTTGAACAGCTCGTCGAGGTACTGTGCCCCCATGCCATTGGCTGAATCCAGAACGATCTTCATCTTTTTGATCGGATGCGAACCGGCGTGAACAAACTCGGCCTGTGCTGAGAGAGCAGGAATCCCCTCCACCATCTGTATTTCACCTCTTAGTCCTTTTAGTCCTTCTGTTCCTTCTAGTCCTTCCACCATGTCCGCAATCTCCTGAATCCCCGTGTCTCCACTAATCGGCACCGCATTCGCTCGCGTCATTTTGAATCCGTTGTACTGCGCCGGGTTGTGCGAGGCACTCACCATGATCCCGCCGTGCGCCTTCAGATGTCCCACGGCAAAATAAAATGCCGGAGTCGATACCAATCCAACATCCAACACGCGCATGCCACGTTCGACTAATCCATTCATAAGCGCCGCCTGATACGGGACAGAACTCGGGCGCATATCTCCACCGACCACAATCGTCAGAGGGACTCCTATGCCCACCTCCTTGGACAAAAACTCGGCATAGGCGCGTCCGATATCTAAAGCGAGCTCGCCTGTAATCTCCGTATTCACAAGCCCACGAATATCGTATTGCTTAAAAATGTGCCTAGGAATGGACATAATCGTTATTTTTTCGTAATCTTAATGTGCGATTCCCCTTTCCACCTCACCACCTAATCCACCTTTCCACCTCCTCCTCTATGGAACTCATTTGGATTCTGGTCATTGTCATCGGTGCCATTTTGCTCTGGCTCATTCTAACATACAACGGCCTCATCACGTCGCGTAACCGCGTGGACGAATCGTGGTCGGATATTGAGGTGCAGATGAAGCGCCGCTACGACCTCATCCCCAACATCGTCAACACGGTGAAAGGATATGCGTCGCACGAGGCTGGCGTCTTCCAAAAAGTGACAGAGGCGCGCGCCGCGGCCATGGGAGCCCGCACGATGAAGGAGCATGCACAAGCCGAGAACATGTTGAGCGAGACGCTCAAGTCCCTCTTTGCGGTCTCGGAGGCCTACCCCCAACTGCAGGCATCGACAAACTTCCTCCAGCTCCAGCACGAACTCACGGATGCCGAGGACAAGATCATGGCGTCCCGCCGTTTCTACAACGCCAACGTGCGCGACTTCAACACCAAGCTCCAGGTCTTCCCGACCAACCTTATTGCCGGGACATTGGGCTTTGTGAAGCGTGAATTTTTCGACGCTCCGGATGTTGCGCTGGAAACACCACAGGTTTCGTTCTAGTCGATTATGTACTCCCAGATCACTGCCAACAAACGCAAGACGTGGTTCCTCATCCTGATCTTCACGTTTGTGATCGTTGGGCTGGGTTGGGTGATCGGCGAGTACACCGGTACGGGTAACGCTGGACTTATCGTCGCGGTGATGATCGCGACCCTCATGAACCTCATTGGCTGGTTCCATGGCGATAAAGTGGCGCTCGCGACCTCGGGGGCGAAACCCATTCAGAAGCAAGACAACCCGCGGCTCTATCGCATGGTCGAGAACCTCGCGATCACCGCCGGAATGCAGACGCCCAAGATCTACGTCATCTCAGATCCAGCTGGCAACGCATTCGCGACCGGCCGCGACCCGGCGCATGCGTCGATCGCGGTGACCACCGGCCTCATGGACATGCTTGATGACCAGGAACTCCAGGGTGTGCTCTCGCATGAACTCTCCCACGTCAAGAACTACGACATCCGTGTCATGACCATCGTGATCGTCTTGGTCGGCGTGATCCTGCTTCTATCAGACATGCTCATGCGCTCGATGTTCTGGGGCGGACGCGATTCCGACAACAAGGGCGCGGGCATTTTGCTCATCGTTGGTCTCGTGCTGGCGATTCTCTCCCCTCTGTTTGCCGAGCTCATCAAGCTCGCGGTTTCCCGCTCACGCGAGTACCTCGCGGACGCCGACGGCGCCCTGCTCACACGTTACCCGGAAGGTCTGGCGCGGGCGCTGGAAAAAATCGCCGGGCAAGACCGTCCATTAAAGAGAGCAAACCATGCGACCGCCCACCTCTTCCTTGCCAACCCATTTGACCCGCACGTGACAAAAAAGTTTGAACATCTCTTTAGCACTCATCCGCCGATTGAGGCACGCATCGCAAAATTAAGGAGCATGCTATGAGCCACGACATCGTCGACAAATTCTCCACGCATCTCAAGAACGTCCTCACGCGGGCGTTGTGTTTTGTCGTCGAGCAAGATCAGAAAACCATTCAGCCAGAACATCTTTTGTGGGCCTTGGGAACGCAGAAGGGTTGCATCGCCGCCGAGATCTTGAAAAAGAGTGGCGTGAAAGCAGTGGATCTCAAGAAGCTGGTCGGCGCAGGTCAGGTAAGCCGTGTGCTCTCAGACGCCACCGGCCTCACGCTCCATCTTTCCGACGATGCTAAGCGAGTCGTCGAAAAGGCCGTGCTGACCGCCAACGTGTACGGCCACCGCTATATCGGCACCGATCACCTCCTGTCCGGACTCGTACAAATTAATCCGGTCGTGACGGAATCCTTTTTTGTCGAACTCCAAATCGACCTGAAGGAACTCAAGTCCCAACTCACTATTGTCCTCAAGAGTACCTCCAAATTCCCCGACCTCACGGGAGGCATGACACAGAAAAAAGAAGAGGCAGGAGGTGGGGAAAAGAAAGTCTCCGCGCTCGAATTTTTTGCCGTGGAGCTCACGAGCACGGAAGCACAGAAAAAAATCGATCCCGTCATTGGACGCGAAGCGGAGATTGAGCGCGTCATGGAAATTCTGTGCCGTCGTACCAAGAACAATCCCCTGCTCTTGGGAGAACCAGGCGTGGGGAAAACCGCCATCGTGGAGGGGCTCGCCAAGCGCATCACGCAGGGTCGTGTCCCGCCGGTGTTGGCGCGCAAACGTATTTTCTCCATCGACATGGCGCTCCTGGTTGCCGGGACGATGTACCGGGGTGAGTTCGAGGGACGCCTGCGCCAGATCATCGAGGAAGTGAAGGCGGACACGGACACTCTTTTGTTCATCGACGAAATCCACTCCATCGTCGGGGCCGGCTCCGCGTCGGGTTCCATGGACGCCGCCAACATATTGAAACCAGCTCTCGCTCGAGGCGAGATTCGTTGCATTGGCGCCACCACGCCGGTCGAATTTAAAAAACACATCGAGACCGACGCCGCGCTTGAGCGCCGATTTGGAACCGTGCTCATCGATGAGCCGTCCCAAGAAAAAACCATCGAGATCCTGGAAGGCGTTGCCCCCTACTACGAACAATTCCACCGCGTGCGCATCACCCACGACGCCCTCACCCAAGCTGTCGCGCTTTCGACTCGCTATCTGCAAGACAGGCAACTTCCTGACAAGGCCATCGACCTTATCGACGAGGCCGCCGCCGCTACGCGCGTACACAACCACAACCCCGGCCCCATGGGGCGTGAACGCGAACTCCAAGACACGCTTGTGACACTCAAAGAAGCCAAGCGCCAAGCCGTCGTCGAGGAACGGTTCGACGAGGCCTTGAGACTCAAGGAGGAAGAAACGCGCCTGAGCGCGCACCTGGAGTCCCTCGTCACAGAAGAAGACCTCTCCCCGATTCCTGCCATAACCACACAAGACATTGCCCGGGTCGTGTCGCGCACGACGGGAATTCCGTTTGAGGACCTCGTGGCCTCAGACAAGAGCCGGCTCTTACAGCTGGAGGAACAATTGCGCACCAATGTCTTGGGTCAAGAATCGGTTATCGATACGGTCGCGGGAGCCCTGCGCCGTGCTAAGACAGGTATTGCTCACCCCAGCCGACCGCTCGCGTCGTTCTTGTTCTTGGGGCCCTCGGGCGTTGGCAAAACCGAACTGGCCAAAACGATCGCGCAGATCCTCTTCCACACCAAGCACCATCTCATCCGCTTGGACATGAGTGAGTACGCCGAAGGGTTCACCATGTCCAAACTCATCGGCGCGCCGGCCGGCTATGTCGGCTACAAGGAAGGCGCCAACCTCACCGACCGCGTGAAACAACGGCCGTATTCGGTTGTGCTGTTCGACGAAATCGAGAAGGCACACCGCGACGTGCAAAACCTGCTCCTGCAAATCCTCGAAGAAGGTGAGCTCACCGACGCAACCGGTCGCCGCGTCAATTTCAAAAATACGATTGTGGTCCTCACCTCCAACGTCGGACTGGAGCGATTTGAACGCGGCGATATGGGATTCATGAGTGGAGCGCTCGACCGAACGGTGGCCATGAACCAGGATCTACGTGCCGAACTCGAGACGCGTTTCCGTCCAGAGCTTCTCAATCGTCTCGATCACACCTGTATCTTCCAGCCTCTTGCCGAGCCGGTCTTACAGCAGATCGTCGAGAAGCAACTCGCCGAACTCGTCGACCGGTTGAAAACCCAAGGACTTTCCCTGGACATCCACAAGAGTCTCGCGTCGCATATCCGCGCCAAGCTCGAACCAAAATTCGGCGCCCGTCATGTGCGCACGGTGATCCAAAACGAAATTGAACATAAAATAGCCGAACGGCTCAGTAAGAAAGACCAACCCACATCACTCGCCGTGAGTCTCAAAGGAAAAACCGTGACCGTCACAAAAGGCCGCTAGTCCCCTATGGCCACCCCGGAGGAACGAAAATCAGCCCTTCATGCAAACCGACTCGCGCGGCCTGGTTCGCTACCCCCGACTCCCTCCGCGACAAACGCCAGACTTCAGCCGCACGACAGACGGTCAGCCCTCCAATCCAGCCGACTCAGAGCCTTTGCTCTTGCCACAGCACTCGCTCTCGCTCCTTCGCCATCCAACCAAACACCACAACAAGACGAAACTTCACAGACAGATACTCCATCGAAAGAAGAGTCCGCACAACAAGCGCAGGCAGAGCAATCCCAACGTCTTGCCGGGATCCAGGCGGGAGTGAACGCACAGGCACAGCGAGCACAAGCCCAAAATCAGAAAACCGAGCAAGCAGACGAACAAACGCAACAACAACGTGAGGAAGTCAAAAAAGTCGCCAAAGCCACCATGCGTCGTGGAGTGATGTATGTCATCAATCTACTCGCGTCAGCGCTTGACTTGGGCACAAGCGGTATCGCTTTTATTGTAACTTTTTTCCTCCACCTATTTACGCTCGGATGGCTTAACCTGGAGATGATCTACGGGAAATACTTCGCCAAAGGGAAAAGCAAGTTTGTCGACCCGATCTCCTGGGATCCCATTCCCATGGCGATCGATAAAGAAGCGCTCATTCTGCAAGGATTCGTCGTCGCGGCAGATATTGCGCTAGGTGTGGCCATCCTTGTTCTCTCCTTCGGAGGGTTTTGTCTCGTTCATGATTTCGTTAAAGTCACCAGCTCTATCACCGAGGCGGCGCTCATCGGTTCTTCTCTCGCTCGAGGAGAGAGCGGAGGACTCTGTTTGAGTGGTATAATTACGTCAGCATTTGGACTTTAACTTTTGCGTATGACCGAACGAACAAAAAAGCTTCTCCTCGTGGGTGGATTCATCCTGTCCGTATTCGTCATCGCCTTCATTCTCTACATCCTCTTTTTCCAGCCCACTCCACCGGAACCAACCGTTGAAGAAGGAGCCGAGGTATCAACAGGACAGCTTCCAAGTTCCATCGAGGCACAAATTCGAGCACAAGAGGAAGCGGATGCACAAGAGGGCACAGGAAGACTCGAATCAGCTGATGAGGTTGCGCGTGGTGGACTCACACAGACAACGGAACTCACGACCGGAGCCATCTACAACGTGGCTCTTGGTGCGGATGGAGAATCCATGAACTACTACAACCAGAGTGACGGCCGCTTTTATACGATCGATGAAAATGGAAACGTCGTGGCACTCTCGGACGCACAATTCCCTGACGCGGAAAACGTCGACTGGAACAAAGATTCGAACAAGGCCCTGATCGAATTCCCAGACGGCTCCAACATCATTTACAACTTTGACACGGAAAAGCAGGTGACGCTTCCCTCTCACTGGGAAGATTTTGACTTCTCTCCTGTTTCAGATGAACTCATTGCCAAGTCGATCGCGCTGGATCCCCAAAACCGATGGCTGGTCGTCACCAGTGACGACGGCTCCCAAACAACAAGCATTCAAGCGCTGGGAGAAAACGAAGATAAAGTCGAGGTGAACTGGTCGCCAAACGACCAAGTGGTCGCGTTCGCCGACACATCAAACGCGGTCCAAGGGGGTCTTGACCGCAATGTCATCTATCCGGTTGGAAAGAACCAAGAAAATTTCAAAGGACTTGTGGTTGAGGGTCTCGGGTTTGATTCCCTCTGGTCTCCCAGTGGAAGACAGCTCCTCTACTCCGTCGCCGGCGACTACAGTCAGAACAAGCCCCTCTTGTGGATCGTCGACGCCACCTCCTCCACGATGGGCGACAACCGACGCTCACTGGGATTCAACACCTGGGTCGATAAGTGCACCTGGAGTTCATCGACCGTCATCTACTGCGCGGTGCCACTCGAACTTCCTCCCAACGCGGGTCTTCAACGCTCTCTCTACGACAACGAACCGGACGCCTTGTATAAACTCGACCTCTCCGTCGGAACCTCAACGCTTATCGCCATCCCGGCGGAAGAGACGTCCATGAACAACCTCCGGGTATCAGACGACGAGTCCCTCCTCTACTTCACCAGCACGTCGGGACAGCTCGAGCTCATGCGACTGAAATAATCTATGCAACATCGGTGGCTCGCGTTTCTTTCCATCGCCGCGCTGGGACTCATGGTCTTCATCTTTTTTTGGTTCCGTAACCAACCGATTGAAGTGGTGATCCCTGAACCAGATATCGAGGTCGGATCACTCACACAACCAACGGTAACCTTCGTCAATCCAACCAAAGGCGCAGAAAACCCAACCGTCACCATCATCGAGTTCGGAGACTTTCAATGCGCCGCCTGTGCCACGTTGGATGATTCCCTGGAAGTCCTCGTGAAGACCTATCCTGATGACGTCCGTGTCGTATGGAAAGATATGCCTAACGAGTCTGCCCATGAGCTCGCGACCCCCGCGGCCATCGCGGCACATTGCGCCGACCGACAAGGGATGTTCTGGGAATACCATGACTTCCTCTTTGATCGGCAGTCCGTATTGAACGAGGCACAGTTCACGCAAATCGCCACTGACCTGGGACTCAACGTCGGAAAATTCCAAACCTGCTACGACGAGCGCGACACCCTGGGGATCGTGAAGAAGGATTACAATGAAGGTCTGGCACTGGGCATCACCTCAACCCCGACGCTCTACATTGGCGACCAGGTGCTTGTGGGAGCTGTTTCAACACAGGATCTCGTGGAGCTTGTCGCAACGATGATCGATACACCATAATCCCAACAAAAGATCATGAAACGTCTCTTCCCCGTCTTCCCCCTGCTCTTGCTCGTTGTGGTCGGGCTCGGTTTTGCTGTTCCAGGCATGGCGGCCTCCTCCACGAAACTTCTGACCCCCACCCTCTCGGTTGATATCCCAACCATCACCTTCAGCGACGGCAGGATTGAAGACGACGTATTGAAAGTAAACTATCTCGGTGATTATATCGCTGGAATCTATAAATACCTCCTGGGGATCTCGACCACGATTGCGATCGTCATGATCATGGTGGGTGGACTGCAGTGGTCGTTAGGCGGACAGTCGCCAGAAGCGATCGGCAAAGCCAAGACTCGCATCAAGAATGCTGTCACGGGACTTGTGCTCTTGTTGGGCACCTACGTCATTCTCTTCACCGTGAATCCCCAACTCATTGGTCTTCAGTTCCCTGAACTTGAGGTTATTCAATACGTCTTTCTCTCAACAGAAGACACCGGCTCAGATGTGGATTCTCTCGGTCTGTCAGATACACCAAGCACCGGGACGAATAATGTCCCCTACTACTCTCAACGAAACTACACCGAGGCCTACGGATCCAAATGCGAAGGAAGCCCGACGATTAAGACCTCTGGTTGCGGTCCAACGTCACTCGCTATGGTGTTAAGTTTCTATGGAGTCAGTGCAGATCCAAAACAAGTTGCCAGTTCATTTGAAAACGGTGGATATCGCATCTGCGGCTCTGGAACTGCTTATAACGCTTTCACCTCAGCAAGCATCATTACCTCAAACAACATGGTTGGAGAGATCCTCCCGATCGGGGATCACACAAGTATTGTTTCTCACCTAGAAAATGATGAGCCTATCATCATCTCAGTAGGAAAAAGCCGCTTCACGAGTGGTGGTCATTTCATCGTTCTCACGGGGATCAATGAAGACGGTACATTTTCCATCAATGATCCCAACTCAGGAATTCAGAGCGCTGAACAAAGCGAAATTTGGGGCATTATGAAGTTTGCTGTCTACGTTCATAAGAAACAGTAGGTATGTTCATCTGCACACACTGTGATGCCCAATCGTCGAAATGGTCCGGCAAGTGCCTGACCTGCGACAAGTGGGGAACGATCGTGGAGGAAGCGGCGGCACCCAGGCTGAAGCCTGGGGCTACCTCGGGGAAAGCGAAAGCTACACAGAGCAGGCCGCTCAAAGACGTGGCCAAACAAAACGAAACAGACCGATTGAGCGTTGGCGATGCAGAAGTAGATCGCGTCCTGGGCGGTGGAATCGTGAAGGGCTCGCTTGTATTGCTCTCGGGAGAACCAGGGATTGGAAAATCAACACTCGTCGCCGCAATGGCCGGCTCGATCAATGGAAGTGTCTTATACATTTCTGGCGAGGAGTCCCCAACCCAACTTGCCGCGCGATTTGATCGACTCAAAAAGAACACGGATACCATCCGGTTCCTCGAGCCCTATCCGGTCGAAACGCTCGTGGCGACGATCGAGAAGGAAGTCCCTACCCTTGTGGTCATCGACTCCGTACAGACGCTCACTTCCTCTGAAATCGACTCGACGGCCGGCGGCCCAACGTTAGTTCGATATGCGACCGCGTTACTGCTCGACCTTGCCAAGCGTACCAACATCTCGATCCTGCTCGTTGGCCAAGTCACCAAAGACGGCTCAATCGCGGGACCAAAAACTCTGGAGCATCTCGTCGACGTGGTCGTAAACCTAGAAGGCGATCCTGTACACAGCTACCGGATGTTGCGTGCGACCAAGAATCGATTTGGGGCGACGGATGAAATCGGTGTGTTTGAGATGACTGAAGGAGGCCTCATGGCCGTCGCGAATCCGTCCGAGCGATTCCTCGCGGAGCGTTCAGCGACTCCTGGATCCGTGATCGCAGCAACGGTCGAAGGCTCCCGCGTCTTCCTCGTCGAGGTGCAGGCACTGGTTGAAACGGCTTTTTACGGGACGCCTGTGCGGCGCGCGAGTGGCTTTGATCCCAACCGTTTGCAGATGTTGGTGGCGATTCTCTCCAAGCGCGCAGGCCTGAAACTCGGCGACAAAGATGTATTTATCAACGTGATCGGGGGCATGAGCCTTAACGAGCCCGCCGCCGATTTGGCGATCTGCGCGGCCATCACGGGCGCATTCAAAAACCGCGCGGACGAATCCGCAACGGTCTATATCGGCGAAGTTGGGTTGGGTGGCGAGGTTCGCTCGGTGCCGCTGGTCGAGCGACGGCTCATGGAGGCAACACGACTCGGACTTTGCACCGCCGTTATCCCATCAAAATCCAAAGTGAAGAAAGTGGAAATCGTCGTGAGACAAGTCGGGAATGTTAATGATATCTAAACATCTTCATAGGGCCTTTAGGCCCGTCACGTCGTTCGCGAACTACGTGACCCGTCTGATCCGACGCCCCTAAAGGGGCTATGAAATAAGGGATATGAAAATTACTCGAGGTGCACCATTTCAAACTGCCTCTCGATCCGCTCGCGGATGAGTGGGTGTAACTCGAGATCAGGGTCCTGCTTCAAAAGCTCCGTGGCGTGGTCACGGGCTTTTTTCATAATGTCGGTATCCGCTGGGGTAGCGAGCTTGAAGTCGGCAAAACCGGACTGGGCGTTTCCAAACACGTTCCCCGCTCCACGTAACTCGAGGTCCGTCTGCGCGAGCTTGAACCCATCGGTGGTTTTCTCCATGGCACGCAGGCGTGTCTCGCTTGAACCCTCCATGTGTTCAGGGAGCAAATAACAGTACGACTGGATGTCACTGCGGCCGACACGACCTCGAAGTTGGTGCAACTGAGCGAGTCCAAATCGCTCCGCTCCCACAATCACCATCACAGAGGCGTTTGGGATATCGACACCAACCTCCACCACCGTCGTAGCAACCAGGACGTCGATCTTGCCAGTGCGGAACTTCTCGATCGCCGCCTCCTTCTCGTCCGTCTTGAGACGACCATGAAGCATTTCGATCTTCACGTCTTTGAGTGGACCTTTTTTTAACTCTCGACTCACCTCGGCGACGGACTTTGCTCCGAGCTTACCTGCGGTGAGCTTGTCGAACCCGTCGCTGGGATCAATGAGCGGGCAAACAACGAACACTTGATTCCCCTTCTCAATCTGCTCACGCACGTGCTTCCACATCCCTGCTTGCTGTGGCTCGGGGACGACGGCCGTCGCGACTGGCTTGCGCCCAACGGGCATCTCATCAAGAATCGATAGCTCGAGGTCTCCAAAAATAGTCAGGGCAAGTGTGCGCGGAATCGGCGTCGCGCTCATCGATAACAAATGCGGCGCTGGGCCTTCGTCGGTATGCAAAAGTGCGTGGCGCTGTTCCACGCCAAAACGGTGCTGTTCATCGACAATCACCAATGCAAAGTCATGAAGGTCAAGCTTTTCCTGAAGCAGAGCATGTGTTCCGATGATGCACCCAACTCCGGTCCCCCTCCTTTTCAAGCCTTGCCTGCCGGCAGGCAGGGAGGGGTTGGGGGTGGTTATGCGTTGCAAAGTCTCGAGAAGCGCATCTCGAGAAACATCTTGCTCGCCGACCTTGCACATCGTTCGAGTCAGCAACGCCACGGGTTCCTCGAGGAACCTCGAAAACGCCGCGTGCTGCTGCGCCGCGAGAATCTCAGTTGGCGCCAAGTAGACGACACGGGACCCGGCATGAAGCACGCTCGCCGCGGCGGCCGCAGCCACAACGGTCTTGCCTGAACCGACATCGCCTTCGAGTAGGCGGTTCATGGGGTGAGGCTTCTCGAGATCCTGGACCACCTCCCAGGTAGCCTTACGCTGTGCGCTCGTCAGCTCGAACGGCAGGCTTGCAACGAACGCCTTGAGGAAAGCCTCGTCCATCGGGATGGCCGTCGCCGCTTTCTTCTCCCGATCAGCTCGTACGCGGGCAAACATAAGCTGGTGCAGGAACAGCTCATCAAACTTCAGACGCGCGACACACTCATCAAGCTCATGCTGTGACTCGGGAAAATGTACTCCCTGAAGCGCCTGCGGCAGGCTTGGATACGATTCTTGTTCAACGATGTCTGTTGGGAGCCAGTCTGGAAGCTCCTTCGCCGCCGAGAGTGCCACCTTCACGGCGTCACGCAATCTGCGCATGGTGAGTGAGCCAGTCAATCCATATACAGGAACAATCCTTCCTGTATGCGTTCCAAGGGATGCAGATTGGTGCCGATCGGACCCTATGTGCCCCCCTTTCTCAACGATTGGGTTCACAAGGCATCGACCAAACCGCCCATCGATCCGGCCAGCAAGAGACACCTTCGAGCCGATCGGCAATGTCTTCTCGAGGTACGACTGATTGAACCAGACCACTTTGAGTTCTCCCGTCTCATCGCTCACGACCGCCTCAACCAGCTTCACTCGCCGATTCTTTGCCGGCCGGGACTGGATCGACTCGATCGAGCCTATCACCGTCACCGTCTCCCCTGCCCGAGCCTGACCCGCTCCGACGACGCGAGAGAAATCGTCATAACGAAACGGCACGTACCACAGCAGGTCGCCAACGGAAACAATTTCCAGAGCTCGAAGGTCAGCCACCGCCTTTATCCCAAGGCCTGGCAAATCCGACACCGGCGAACTCAAATGGATGGCCATAATAAGGAAATAGTAGCACAAACAAAAAGACGCCACGGGGTGGTGTCTTTTTGTGGTGTACCCGGCGGGGCTCGAACCTGCGGCCTTCAGCTCCGCAAGCTGACGCTCTATCCAACTGAGCTACGGGTACATTTTATACGTTTGCGCTAGAGTTTATACAGCCTTCGGAGCACATCCGTCAAGTTCTCTTCTATGCGCTGGAGATTCTCCAAGCAATATGGAAGCAAGAGCTCCCGAACCTGGTTTGGGTCGATCTCCTCTAGTGGCACGGTCAACAGTGGCTGCCAGGGTGAGTGAAACTCGAAGTAAAGATTCTTCACGTCTGGTGGATCGTAGGCGATCGAAAAGTCCCTGATAGACTGGAAGTCGTAGTACAGGTCCGAGACGACCACACCCGTGTTGGTGATGACGACCGGCACGCGGTCAGGCGGGACGAAGGTCGACAGAAGCGTGATGACCCCCACCATGAGGATGATGACCGCAAACAGGAAGTTCGCGGTGGCGACGGCGTAGATAATGAGGGCGACCCCCACGACCGCGGCCAGAATATACCAAACCTTTGAACGCTGGTGCGCCGGATACTCGTCCACCTCCCATTCTAGTTGGGGAGTGCCGATATTGATTTCAAGCTGTTCTGCCTCCATAGTTCGACAGGCTCACTACAGGTAGCCCAGGTATTTTATCACGTCCGCCAGCTTAATTCACATGACCCATTCACAGGCCATTATCCTTGATCTTTTAGGTTCCTTCCAGTATTCTATCCCCGTAATTGTTACGGAGAGGTACCCAAGTGGTTGAAGGGGACGGTTTGCTAAATCGTTAGGGGCGCAAGCCCGCGAGGGTTCGAATCCCTCCCTCTCCGCCAGTAACTTTACAACAATTCGTCAGGGAGAGATGGCCGAGTGGTTTAAGGCAACAGTCTTGAAAACTGTCGAGGTTAATAGCCTCCGTGAGTTCGAATCTCACTCTCTCCGCCAAAGAGACATCGACACGTTCGACGTCTTTTTGTTTTTACGATCTCCCCTTCGCGAGCGTAAATCCCCACACGGTCTTGGCACCATGCTCCTTGAGGAGTCTCGCGACGGCGTCCATGGTGGTGCCACTTGTGAAGACGTCGTCGCACAACAGGACATGCTCGGGCACGTCGATGCCGGGCAGGACCGCAAACACGTTATCCATCTCCCCCACCTTTCGCTCCTCGCGGGACGTCCGAGATTGTGGTGCCGTCTTATGCGCACGATAGGCGAGCTGTTCGACGGGTAATCCGAATATCTCCCCCGCGCACTGCGCGACGACTCTGGCCTGGTCGAATCCTCGAGATCGCAGGCGCGTCTCATGCAGTGGCACCCATGTGACCCAGTACGGCGCGAAAGGTGGTTGCAGACGAGCCGCCGCGCGACGCAAGCTCTTCACAAACACGTCCTCTGCGGATCGATCGCCGTAAAACTTCCAGCTCCCGATGAGCTCCCGCATGAGTGGGTTGCCATACGGAACAAAATACGAAAGCCCGTCGAGATACCGATCCTCACGACAATCCGCGCACGTTCGAGGTGATCCCCCGCGACCGCAAAAAGCACAAGACACCTGTGGCGGCACAGGTGTCCAATGATCAAGGCAAGTGCGGCACATGAGCGCGCCTTCTGCCTGGCACGCCACGCAGAACCGCGGGAACACGGCCTCTATTGCCAGGTCGCGGAGTCGACTTTCCATGATGCGTTCTCCATGACAAATGTCAGCACGATATCTTGATACTTCACGGTTGTATTTTGTGGCGAGCCGATGGCCTCTTCCCTCTGCGTGGTCACCGTCACTTGTGAGGTCGTCTCACCTTTCTCGTCCACTTTCACCGTCACGATACTGGTTGAGACGCCATAGTATTCTTCGGGCGCCACACTGGTATCGATGGTGTTCTGAAGCTGGGCGGCAAACGACACGCTCACCAACGGGAGGACATCCTCCAGGTTTGCGAAGTTGGCTTCATTCGAATAACTGCCATAGCGTGTCACGAACGACTTGGAGAGCGACACCACATCCGCAGAGGTTACGCGTGTTTCGCGCTCCGCTTCCAGTTCCTGTTCGGAAATCGTCGGTCGCGTCGGGATCACCTCTATCACCTCTTCCACTTGTACCATCTCTTCCACCTCTTCTTGCGCGCCGCCACGGGAGAACAGCGCCCACAGCAACCAGATCAGCAACAAAAGAAGGGCCAAGAGAATAAGCACCACGATCGCTAATCTTTTTCGACGAGTCATCATATCGAGAGTGTGTCACGAATTTTATCGGCTTGTGCTTTTCCCTGCGACTCACTCTTCAAAAGATCTGCCGCCGCATCCGCCTGCGCCTCCTGTTGTTTTGCAATTGCTTCCGCCTCGCGGGCATCTGCCTCCAAGTCCAAAGGCTCCTCCGCCTCCTCGCCCGCCATAGCTCCACTAGGAGCGACGGCGGGTTCTTTCTTCTCAGGCACTTCCTCTGCGGCTCGTTGCGCGGCCGCCTCTTTCTTGGCTCGTTCCTGATCAAGGAGTTGTTGAGGATTCGTGGTAACAATCTGGTCCTCGGTGTAAGAGGCGACGACTTTGATGGCTGCGTGCTTGGCACCGGCAAAGAAGATTCCTTCTCCCACACCCGATTCAAGCAGAAGAAACTTTTCGCCGTCGGTGAGATGGAAGGTATTCTGCACGGCATCGGCGGCAGAAGGCGCTTGTTTCATCAAGAGTTGCATGGCCGAGTTGGTCACGATGGCCTGGCCGTATTGACTGCGCAAAAAGTCATTGACGTCCTGGGTGATGGTCGTCACGCCCAAGAAATATTTACGCGCGCGCTTCACCAGCGCAAAGATAAACTTCGCCGAGTCCTCATTTTGCATCAGCCACCACGCCTCATCCACGACCAAAATGCGCTTCTTGCGCTCTGATCGAACGACGTTCCAAATGTAATTGATAATCGTGTAGATGGCTGTCGGGCGAAGTTCATCCTCCAAATCGCGCACGGAAAATACCACCAATTGATTCTTCATCTCGACGTTTGTCGGTGAATCCAGAAGTCCTGAAAACGTCCCTTCGGTGTACTTCTGAAGGCGTGCTACCAGATCGGCAGAACCCTCCATGCCCTCCAGGACATCTTCAAAGTCCGTCAGGGTCGGTGGCTCAACATCCGCCAAACTGAGCAAGTCGGGTGTGATGTCCTTCTTGGCGTACGTCTCAATTAAGGCTCGATCAAGAAGTGAGTCTTCGGCTGGCGTGAACCCAAGTTTGCCGCCTTCCCCGATCGGTTGGCCGATCATGATGCGGAGTAATCCCTTGAGCGTGATAACCGCACTGCGAATAATGTCATCCACCTTGGTTCCCTCCCCGATACCGCGCGGGAGATCAAATGGGTTGACTTTCGCATCCGAAGCAAGCGAAACGTTAATGAACGTGCCGCCAGCCGCGTCGGACAAATCTTTGTACTCGTACTCCGGATCGATGACGATCACGTCGGTTCCCATCATGAGGGAGCGCAAAATCTCAAGCTTGATCGTGTAGGACTTTCCGGCACCCGAGGTCGCAAACACCACGGAGTTGGCATTCTGCAAACTAAATCGGTCGAACAGAATGAGTGAGTTGTTGTGGCGGTTGATGCCGTAGAGGATCCCGTTGTCTGACGTGAGATCTGAAGAGATGAACGGGAACGAAGCCGCGATCGGACTCGTGTTCATGTTGTAGGAGATCTGCAGTTCATCGTTCCCCAGTGGGACGGTCGAATTGAATCCCTGCTCGGCTTGGTAGAACCCACTCTTGGTATAGATGAGTTTGCTCCCAAAGAGCGACTCCACTTCTTCTGTATATTTTTCGAGTTCTTGCTCGCTCTTGGCGTAAATCGAAACGTAGAACGAAAACTGGAAGAAGTGCTCAATCCCCTGCGTAAGCGCGTCGCGAAGAGCTTCGATGTCGCGTAGCGCGGTCTCGGCGATCGGGTCTCGCGGTGCCCCCTTCTCCGCATCACCTAAAATTTTCGCTTCAAAAATACCGACCTTCTTCTGCAACTGTTTGAGGATGATGTTGGCTTTGAGCGGATAGAAAAACATGCCGACATCAAACGTCTTGTTGAGATTGATGAGCGGAGCCGACCATCCCAACCCGATATGGCGCGGATACGTGATGATAAACAACGTCCGGACGTACAAACCGGAGAGCAACAAAAAGGTCGGCTTCACTTCAAACGAAGCCGGCGCCACGATGTCTTTCACCGTCACGACACCACGCCGATAGATGCGCTCCTCCTCAAGCACCTGTCGTTCTTCTCGCGCCTTCACCACCTCCTCCTTCACCTTCTGCTGTTTTTGGGGTTCGGGGGTCGGCAGAGACTGTTTAATTTTTCCGATCTCGATAGCCATACCTATTTTTCAGAGACGTGTGATGATTCCTCAAATTGCACCTGATTGATATCCGCCAGTTTCTCCGCATCAAACACGTTCGGGTTATACACGTTGTAATACAGTTCAATGAGACCCTGCGTGTCCAGCCGAGCGGAAGAAAGACCCATGCTGTTGAGTTGCCCCTGAGCCAGTTCCGTACGACGCGACAACTGCTCGACGCGGTCGGCGAGTTGCTTCTTGTTGAGCCTCGCGGCCGCGGCCGGTGAGAGCGCTTCGGTAAATCGCGTCCAAAAATTTTTCTTCTTGTTGGTGAGCGGGTCGTACGGGACCACGAGGTAAAACATCTTCTGCATGATCTGGCCGAGTTCCACCAGTTCCATGACGAACGCACGATAGTCGCCAATCTGGGCCCGCAACAAATCATTTTCCACCGTCCGCTCGCGTTCGATCAGCCGATTCATATACGCGTCAATGTTCATGCGTCGTGACTGGATGACGATCTGGATCGGATACTCGAGCGAATTCAAGAAGGTCATGTACGCCTGGATGATGGCCTCCTGCTCATCCGCGGACTTGAGCGCAAAATTGATGCTCGAAACCAACAAGACGGCGCGCACGGTTCCGTCATTCAACAACACCATGTCATCGCGAATTTCCGCGATATCCAAATAGCGCTCTGTTGATGGACCTGGCTTGGGTTTGGCGAGCTTGTTGGACGGCATACTATTCTTCCGGTTTGTAGATACCTCCCGTGTTTACGACAAGCGTGAGCTCTTGCAGACGAGAAATCCCTGTAAATTCTTTGCGTAAAAAATGGGTGGAAGGTGGAGGCGGAATAATCTTCATGAGTTCCTTGAGTTCCGTGTCGGAATATTCTCGGCTCCAAACGCGTAGTCGAGGCTTCTTGAACGTTTGGATGATGTTGAGGAAAAAATAATGGAATGGCGCACCGTTGATCCTCACAAACGCGACAATGCCCCCCACGACAAGAAGAGGAATTCCAAAGATGAGGAATGGGACAAACGCGAGGAGCCGAAACAAAATAAAATCGATCAAAAAAACCACCATGAGAATAATAAACTGCCTCGCCGTGACTGGGCCGAAGATTTTATCCTCCGCGTCAATAAATTGTGGTACCACGAATTGATCTGGCATATGACTGGTGTCAGAATCTCAGCTCCGCGTTTAACTTCATGACGGCTTTCAACTCTTCATCCGAAAGGGTCTCCTCTCCCGCAACACGTTTCCGACTCAAAAGTTCCACCACGGACGTCCCTGTCAAAACCGCTTCACGCGTGAGACTCACATAAATTTGGTTGAGTCCGGAACTTCGCCATGCTTGAACTGCCTCCACTTTTTTGTCGTATCCCTGATCTTCCATGAGGTCGACTTTATCTTTCACTTTGGTCGCGGCTTGAGTTGGATCTTTTGAGAGTCGTCGAAAATCCGTAAGGGTCAGCGAACGCAACTCGTCGATGGGACCTGAAAGTCGTTTTTCAAATGTGACCTCCTGCATGCTGGGCGAGACTTTTGGACGAGGCTGAACCACGGTTTGTTTGGCTCCCTCTACCGCCTCTTTCACTTTTGCCGTATCGATCTTCCCCTCGCGCGCGATCTGTTCATGGTGGGCGGAGATGGCCACACTCGTGCGACTCACGCTGGGAGCCGCAGGCGCGATATGCGTCGAGGGAACTTTACCCGTAAGCTCGACGTAGCGCTTGGTGAGAAGGGTCTCTTCGTTCTTGGCTAACTGCACCTTATCCGGCGCGCTCGCGAGTTGATCGATGCGCTTGCGCTGTTCTTCCTGACTGAGATTTCCTTGAAACGCCGTGACTCGTCCTTCAACGAGCGCCAGCATATCGGCAAGCCGACGACCGGAAACCCCCAAGCCCCCGCTCTCCACAGCCTTCTCAAGTTGCGCGCGCGTCTGCTCTGGTGTTCGTACATCTCGAACGCGTGACTCGATAAGCTTTGTACACCGTTCTTGGAGCGTCGGATCCTCAAACGCAAACAACGGATTCTCACAAATCTCCTTCACGATCCCTGGGACATCCAACGGGCCTTTCTTCTCAATCACGGCCGCCTTTTGTTGTTTGATATCCTCGAGTTCTTCGTCGAGCTGGGTATCGTCTTCTTTCTTTACGCCGCCTCCGATGGCTACCTCCCTCTTTTTTGTGTCATCCCGACCGAGGCCGTTCGACGGCCGAGCGGAGGGATCTCGAGTCAAGATGTCGAGCGCAAACGGTAGGTCTTTCACGAGCGACGCAAGCACGCGCTCCGCAACCGCCTTTGCCACCTGCCCGGCAACCTCTTGAGACACACCAAACTCCTTTATCACCTCGGCAGGAAACTCCGCCGCGGCAAGATCTCCCGATGTCAGACGTCTGACATAAAACGCCAGAACCGATTCGTCCGCATCTTTGACTCCCGCGTTCAACAAGATATCACTGTACGTTTCGTAAGTGGTTTCTTGATCCAAGACCGCATCAATCCGTTCTTCGGCGGTCTGGGGTGTTGTGCTGGTCGAACCCTCCGTCATAGATTAAGTGGTTCGTTTTTTCCGTTCTTCCTCTAGACGATCTCTCGTTTGCTGGAGGCGATCGGCTTGCGCTTGGAGATCTCTCAGCTTGCGACTTTTTTCTTTCACTTCATCCAGCTTTGCCTGACCTCCGGCACTATCGATGATTCCCTGAACCTCTGCCTCAAGTACGGTCAAGTCTGGGCTCCCCTTCATCTCCTCGTCTCCTTCCTTCACCACCGCGTCGTACTTCGCTTGAGCATCCGTCAATTTCTTTTGTGTGCGTGCGATTTCGTTTGCGTTACCTCGTGTTTGTGCAACCGCCGCGTCCTTTCGAGCGCGTCGAAGCTCCCCATACGGTATCTTACGATCTCCCTCGACTGACTGCTGAATCCGCTTACGAACCTCTGCAATCTGCTTCTCCTTATCTGCCACCTGTTGTTCAACTCCCTTAAGCGACGACAACTCGGATTCAAGAGCCGTCACGGCTCCTTGGGTCGATGACTTTTCTGTGTCGATCTGGCTCACGGCCGCGTCAATGCGCTCGCCACTGGCCTGTGAAAAATGCTTGTCAACGTACTCATCTGCTCCTTCTCCTGCCTTTGGTGCCGGTGGCAACCCAAAACTCGCCGTAGCCACTTCCATGCCTTTGCGTTTCGCGTCAAAACCCGGAAGCATATCGCTGGCTGTCGTATTTCCACCCCTACCCATTTGCGCGGCGGCCGCACGCATACGATCCATCGAACGAGCCATCTTCTCTCGATCTTGATCCGACGTACCAGCGTCTTTGTACTTGGTTTCGATTTGCGCGATCACCGCATCCGCACTTCCTTTATCTTCGTGTGTAAGCGCAAGTGCAAACTGATCCTCCATCTGTTTACCAACGTCCATCTTGGTCACGTCCGCTCCCTTCACAGCCGCCTTTTGCGCATCCACGCCGTAATGCCCCGCCCGAGCCGCTTCAAGGGCACTAAGGGCACGTCCTCCCTCCCCTTTAAAGGTTGTTGTAATTCCGGATGCGCGATCCTGAACGGTCTTGTCCTGCCACGCCCCCGCCGCAAGACCCTTCGTGTCTTCAGCATCCTTAATCAAATGCGTTGAGCCGGTAAAGTCAGCGTTTGCCTTCTCAAACGACTCGAGATCCCCAGACTTGGCGGCATTGCCCTTGGCCATGTCCTTGTACTTGGATCCCTGACTCTTCCAAAGTTTCTGAACTGTGTCGCGTCCCAAGTCTTTCTGCAGACGCTTGTCTGCCATCATCTCCTCAAAGAGCGCCGCCTGTGCGTCCTGACCAGCCTGCGTCTTAGGAGGACTCTTGAGCATGGACTCAATCTGTCCCTTCTTCCACTCTCGACTCTTGTCCTTCATGGCTTCTTTCTCCTTGTTCACACCTTCAAACTTCGTGGCACGAACGCCAAGCTCAAGATCGGCCTGCTTGCCCTTAAAGTAGCGCCCAACAGCGTTATCACCCAAAGCTCCCCCAACCTTCCCGGAAAGAGCCGCTCGACGTTGGGCATTGAGTGGGTTGATTTTGTTTGGGATATTCCGAACCGACGGAGGGAGGTAGCGCGACCCCGCCGCCAACGCCCCAGGTGTCGCCGCAAGACCGCGGGCACCCAGACGCGCACCGTACCCACCGAGCTTAAGTCCCGCTCCAGCCGTCAACTTGGCGACCTTCTCAGGACTGAACGCTTTGGCTGTGTCCAAACGCTTCCCGATAAACCCACCGGCAATGCCCGCGCTACAAAATTGTGAAGCCGCCTTAAATCCAGCGAACAACATCCCCATGCCGATGAGGAAGCTCATGAAATTGTTAAGTTCCAAAAGTGATGTTGTGAATTTGGCGTTGTTGGAATCGGCACTCACGTTAAACCCGGAATTTGCCGCAATGTTCCCGGCTCCGGCAACGGCAAGCGTGAGCCACAAGAAAAACGCGAGAACCGGCCCGATCCCGACGAGACACTTAAATTCCTTCCACCAATCCTCGTACGCGCTTGAATCAATGATGCCTTTTGCCCCCTTCATAAACCACGCAAGTGGTGCAATGACAACCAACACCCACAGCATGATGATACGGAAGAGAAGGATCGCAACCATGATGACGAGGGTCGCGAGAACCCAGATCACCATAAGAACAGAGGCAACACCTGCCGCAAAAAAATCAAACGCCTGGCTCGCTCCCTGCCCACCCGTTTGTTGGGTAGAAGTGATAATTTCTGACCCCGCACTCACGGAATAAATTTGGTTGAGTCCCAACAGTTGGATGAAATTCCCTGCCGCGATCTCACGCAGGGCATTGGCGAACGTGAGCATGATCACCTGCCCAAAATCGATCATGATGCCACACAGCGTCTTGGAAAAGTTCACGACGATCGCCATGATAAGGAGCCGTGGAACCTGCTGTTGCCATTTAAAGCGCTCCGCGCCAAAAATCGTTCCAAACGCGATGATGATCAAGATGACCACGAAGAACATGTTCACTGTGTCGCGCACAATCGCCCAGCCGGCTTTGACCACCGGATTGCCGACGAAATTGTTGTACGTCATGATCGGCACCATCGCGTCGATCAAGAGAACAATGAGTTTCGTAATGGTCGCCGCAATACTGAAAGCGAATTCGGCAAACGCTTGAAGGATGGTGTCTGTATCGAGTCCTGCACGGGCAGGAGCTGGACGAAACAAAAGGAGGGCAACGACCGCAAAAATCCCAACACGAACCGGCTTGGTTGTGAGGCTCTTCGTGCGACTCGAAAGCCACGATTTAAGCGCGAGCATTCGAAGGACAAGCCATGGCATAACTAGTGAAAGTATAGCATGAAAATACGTCCGAGGCCTGAAGGAAATGGGGATAAGAAAACCCCCGACCGTGTGTCGAGGGTGCGTTGGTGAGGCTGTCTAGTAGACCGCCCCTTCGCTGATCGAACTGGTGTTCCCGAACCACAGCAGAGCGCTGCAACCCAGGCTGGTGTCGCTTTCGGAGCCCGGGCTCCATGTCACGAGATCGTTCTCGTCCCAGGAGTCGCTGTCCAGCGTGATGTCCACCGCGACCCCGTACTCGAGGTAGGCACTCGAGTAGTGGCCGTAGCAGTACCAGTCGTCGTTCACGCCGTCGCCGTCGCTGTCGACGTTGACGTTGAGACGCACGCCCAGGAGCCCCGAGTAGTCACCAGTGTCCGACCAGGAGACCTCGTCGTCACTGGTGACCCCGGTGGAGGCCGACCAGTAGTCACCCAGGCTCGAGATCGCGAAGATCGGCTGGACGGTGAGGGTGAGGCTGGGGTAGTTCGCCGGGTAGTCGACCTCGATCGCGAGCGTGCTCACGTCGCTGGTCTCCTCCTCTTCGACTTCCTCCTCTTCTTCCTCATCCGGCGTCTCTTCCTCCTCGTCCTGCCCTGGAGTCTCCTCTTCAGACGTGTCGTCATCGCCCGTAGGCGTCGTGTCGTCATCACCTTGCTCGCCGCCCTCTCCCGGCCCGTCGCTGAGCTCGAGCCCGCCGCCGCAGGTGGTGACGGCCTCGAAGTCCAGGCACATCTGGTCGGAGGCGCAGTTGCCGACCTCGTGGAGATCGCCCACGACCCCGCCGTCCACGACCAGAATCTCGCGCGGGTAGTAGTTCATGAGCAGGTAGACGTCCCAGGTCTTGACCGGAAGCGCGAAGCCGCCGGAGATGATGTAGACGTCGGAGGCGTCCGACTCCTTCACGATCGTGCCGTCGCGCAGGCCGACCCAGCCGGTGCTGGGCGACCAGTTGGTCATGTAGGAGCTGGTGTCGCCGTAGGTGTCCGGCTCGTTGCCGGTGTCGTAGCTCAGACCCCAGGAGGACATGACGTCCTCCCAGCCGGTGCCACGCACGCGCGCGCGGTAGCGACCGGAATCGCTCACGTCACCCACGATGAGCCAGAGCTCCTCTTCGGTGTCGAAGGCGGCGTCGATGAGCGTCTCCCCGTTGATGTCCGACCCGCCGCCGTAGCAGTCGAGCTCGGACTCGGAGACCAGCGTCACGTCGTCGAAGTCGTACTTGAGCCCCCAAAACGCGGTCTCGTTCTCGATCCAGCGGGTCTCCCCGCCTTCGAGCACGTAGACGCGCGCGTTGTCGGGCGTCTTCACGAGCGTGCCGTCGGGGTGCCAGAGGTTGACCCCGAGATCGGACTCGTAGAAGTCCCCGTCCTGCGGGTCACCCTCGCTGCGGATGCCACAGACGAAGGACTCCGAGTCGATCGTGCTCGCCCCCGTGCCCTCGCTGGCGTTGAGGGCCCAGTAGGTCGTCGGGATCGACGTGCCGTGGTCGGCCGTGAGCGTGGCATCGCCCTCGTGCAGACCCAGGTGGACGTGGTCGCCGCTGGCGTTGCCGGTCTCGCCCTCGTAGCCGATCAGGCTCCCGGCCGTCACCTCGTCCCCATCCTGGATGAAGATGTCCGAGAGGTGCGCGATCACGACGTAGGTGCCGTCGCCCTGGTCGATGTTCACGTGGTAGCCGAAGCCCGAGGTCGCGGACTCCATGTGGACGTAGGCCACACCCGACACCGGCGCGAACAGCTCCTCGTCGATCGAGTTGTCCGTGTCCAGGTCGATGTCGTAGCGGGTCGAGGTCGCGTTGTGGCTGAAGTCCCCGTGCGCGCCCTGCGTGCACATCTTCTCCACGCCCGCGGGGAACGGGAGCTGGATGCTGAACGTGCCTCCGCCCTGGTAGTCCGAGCCCGCGCCCTCTTCTCGAGAGACGGTGAGGGACTCACAGGCGGTGAACGTGGAGAGCGCGAGGATGAAGATGAACGTGAACCGAGGGGTGAACATGACGTGCTCCATTGAGCGAATCGTGGACGGGTTGGTGCCAGAATGGTCAACCTTCCCGGGCGGCGCGCCAGATCTTGCGCACCGGACCGTGCAGGTTGACCAAGCATGGTCGTTAACCCTGTCCATTTGCTCCTGCCCCTCTCAACAGGAGCTCATTCAAACTCGATCGTTTTCCCACATGACCCCGTCGGGGTTTTTAACGAACGGCTTCTGTCACGGGTGTTCGTCTCAACCTCTCGAGAGAGTGATGTGAATGTCGATCTACCTTCACAACACCAAAAAACCGTCTGACAGTCAAACGGTTTTTAGCTAAATTTAGTGACTTTTCTGTTCAGTGAACTTTTACAGTCCGCGCCAGGTTAACAGTGATTTGATTCACGCGGTTGGAAAACTGTGTTCATCGTCGACGACAAAATGACAATGTGAATAACGTCGTCATTTACGTTCGCTTCACAATTCGATCCTTGCCGACATACGCGCGCAATACGTCTGGAACAACGATCGAACCATCCGCCTGCTGATAATTTTCCATGATCGCGACGATGACGCGACCGATCGCGAACGCGGTGCCGTTGAGGGCGTGAGCAAGCTCATTTTTATTCTCGAGTCGAACACGCGTATTGAGCCGCCTGGTTTGAAAGTCCGTGGTGTTGGAGGTGGAACTGGTCTCTCGGTACGTCTTTTGTGATGGGATCCACGTCTCGATGTCATACGTGCGAGCGCTGGGCGATCCAGTATCACCACTACAAAGTTTCATGACTCGATGCGGAAGCTTGAGACCCTGCATGAGCCTCTCTTGAATCGACAATAGGAGTTCGTGCTCGGCATCGGATTTCTCTGAGGAGGTGAAGCTGAACATCTCGACCTTATCAAACTGGTGGACACGGATGATGCCGCGCGTGTCACGGCCGTAGGAACCGGCTTCGCGGCGATAACAGGGCGAGAAGCCAAGGTAGCGCAGAGGAATGTTATCGGTGTCGATGAGCTCGTTCATCAGCATCGGCCCAATCGATTGTTCGCTAGTTCCGATCAGCACCATGTCGTCATTTTTGAGATGGTAAATCTCCTCTTCCCCACCGTGCTCGAGGTAACCCATGGCGCTCATGGCGGCGGTCGAGATCATGTGAGGGGGAAGAACGGGGACGAATCCCTCTTGCATGGTCACGTGAAGCGCGTACTGAACCAACGCAAATTCCAGAAGTACGGCGTCGCCCTTGAGATACGCGAACCGCGCACCCGACACCTTGGCGGCACGATCCATGTCGATGATGTCCAGGTCTATTCCCAGATCAAGATGATCCTTTGGCTCGAATTCAAATTTCGTCGGTTCACCAAACGTCCGCACGAGTTCATTGCTTGTCTCGTCCTTTCCCACGGGAACGTCGTCGCGCAAAATGTTGGGGTAGCGCTTGAGTTCCACGGCGAGCTCGGACTCGACGTGAGCGAGGTCGGCTTCCTTTTCTTTTACCTGTTCCTTGATCCCCTTTCCTTCCTCGACAAGAGCCTTGCGCTCATCGGGTGAGGTCACGGATGGAATCTTCGCGGCGATTTCGTTGCCACGGGCACGCAGAGTTTGAATCCCCTCAATGAGGGCGATGCGCTTCTCATAGAGCGCGACGGCCACCTGCGGATCAATAGATTTTCCGCGGTTTTGATTGTTTTGCGCCACGCGCTCGGGCTCCTCCAGGAGTCGTTTGATGTCGATCATAGTTCGATGTTACTCACTACAGGTACGTCGACCATGATGCCTCATTTTGGGAAAAAGAAAAAGACGAGGGGTGAACCTCGTCC
>JBBTRQ010000021.1:0-13358 GCA_038065075.1 Patescibacteria group bacterium | reverse complement strand
AGACCATGATGTACCCATCATTTGGGGATCATTCTAGGATTGGAAAAGACTCGAATGGCTGGGGTTAACTCTACGATCCTGTGAGTAGCGCTTGGTTGAGTTCATCAAACAAGTCCTCACAACCCTGAAAATTTTTTCTTCGTCTTTCATCAACCGATCCTCCGTATCCCGTGTAGATACCCTTGACCGTTCCAAATGCGTCATCTTTTTTGATTCGTTTTCTCAGGATTTCTAGTTGATCTGCGGGCATCGACTGTGTTAGTCCTTCCACAAATGCCGTGACAAACGTCTTCGATGGAACTTCTGATTCTTCTTGAAGTTTTTTCATTCCTTCAAGAAGAGGTTGGATATGAGACGCCATGTAGTAAACTTGGCGATACAACTCATCAAGTTGTTGATCTTTCCATTCTTGTACATGTGCTTGGTCTGGCTTTCCATCCACCATCACCCAATCTGGATAGTGGGCAGGGTCTTGAAGATACGCGTCATCCAGAACGGTTGTCGCATCGAAGTCGACCACTTCACCCGCGAGAGTGATATTTTGTTTCAAATCGGCTAACGATCCGTGATTTAATTTGTTCGCCAAGAGGATACCCGTTTGTTCACCTAAGAGCTTTGCGTATTCTCTTACGTACTCTTGTGTATCTAGCTCGCGGCCCAGTTCTTCGCTGAGAATTTGGGCGGATACATCGAACACGTTTTGGATTGCAGAAGTTTTGTCTTTGGTCTGTGCACCGGAATCGATGATACGTTCAAGGTCTTCAGCTCGCCAAACGTTGCGAAAGGCGCGAATATTTTGTCCCAGGATGAGAGAGGTGTATCCAGCGTTCGCCTCACCCGAGGAAGAGAGTCTTGCGTACAGATCAGGTTCGATTTCACGCCTGTGAGATTCTAGATATTCATCAAAAGTTTGTCCGCTCACATCCTTAGGGTCGTCAGAATTTGGCAGAGGAAGTCCTTGTTGTTCGCAGAAGCTTCTGGAAAATTTTATTGTTTCCACAATTTCCGGCATTCGTAATCCGAATTGGGAAAACTGTTCCTGGTTTTTTGCTTCTGCAACAAGATCTTCATAATAAGATCCACCAAGGAAACGAAGCATATTTTTCCCATCAGCTGAGACAAGCATGAGAGGACTTACTCCTTTTTTTCCAAGAGGGAACTCAACCGTGCCTCCTTTTGCTTTGGCGGATTCTTCGATTTCAGCGTTATGTGGATTTTCACCAACTCCCTTCCACTGTAAGAATTTAAATTTGGTTCCACGTACAGTTGTTGAATGTTCAATAAATGCGGCACGTCCCATGGTTGGAATTACTTTTGCCGTGAGTGTTTTCGTTGTCATTTCTGGCTGGAAGGTTTCGTCAGACCGTTGAAAAAAGAGCGGCCTCACGATTTCGGATGGAGCTGTATTTGAAAGCGATACGTATGAATCTTGAGAGGCTAATAACGCTGGTGCCTCATAGACAAATTTGTCTCGTTGTTCTCCAACCATTTCTGGTGTTGGTTCCATTCCTTCAGGTCTCTGTCGAGATGGGCAGGTTGGAGCGTGTTCGTTAATTCGGCTTGGATACCCACAATGTGGGCAGATGGGTTCTTCTCCTTTCATATCATGGTCGTGCTTATCTCTCTTCTTTTGTCAGCTGCGTCAGTACCTCGAGTGGATACCTCGAGCCTGAAAAGTACGTTTCAAATCGCGCGGTGGTTGTTTTGGATCGGTGTTCTCTCGCGCGCGCCATGATTTCGTCTTGGGTGAGCCAGAGTGCCTCGACGATTTCCGGAGCCTCGATAGGTTCTTGGGTTTCTTCTACCAGCTCGCAGCGGAACAGGAATGCGATGGTTGTTCGTTCCTCGCTCGTGACGATGACCTGGTGCACGCCCACAAGTTCAACCGGACGAACTCGGTAACCTGATTCTTCCATGACCTCGCGTACGACCGCATCGGTGAGCGTTTCATTTTTCTCGACGTGCCCGGCGGGCTGGTTGATGACCGGTTCGTGGTCGGCAGGCAATTTGGCAGGACGCTCGCGGATAACGAGGAGCTTTCCGTCGCGTTCCACAAATCCTGCAACGATCACACGTGCTGGATGTCGTTCCATATTATTCGTTGTTCAGTTCAACCAGGAGCATGTTTTTTGTGATTCCTGGATCCGCGGTCCCTTCCGAGGCTTTCATCACCATGCCGATGAGGTATTGCAAGAGTTGTTCCTCACCAGCTTTGTAACGGGCAACCTCGGCTGGATAACTTTCGATCGTTTGTTTCACGAGCTCTGCGAGCGCGCCCTCATCGTCCATGCGTCCAAGCCCTCGGTCCTCCATGATGTGCGTGGGGTCGTTGCCGTCATCCAGCATGGCGTCCAAGACTTCAAGGCCGGCTGTGTTGTTGAGTTTTTTGGTGGCGATGAGCGTGATGAACTCGGCAAAATTTTCCGCCGATATTTTCATGGTACGCACGTCGATGCCGCGCTCCACCATGAGTCCGCCAAGTTTTGAGAGAAGCCAGCCGGCGACGAGGCGGCCGAGTTTTTCTTTCTCACGATTCAGTACTGTTTCTTCCGTTTCCTGTAACTCAGGAAGAGCGAGAAGCCACGCGTGGAGCTCCGAGAAGACATGCTCCACAAAGTCCGCGAGAGCCGGATCATCGCAGATCTGTCGAGCGTCGCTGGCTTTCAGTCCGTACTCGGAAATAAATCGCGTACGTCGTGCGGCGGGAAGCTCAGGAAGTTTTCCCACGAGCTCGTCGGCGAGTTCCTTCAGAGCCAGTGGTGGGATGTCTGGTTCAGGGAAGTATCGGTAGTCGGCCGCTTCTTCTTTAGAGCGTTGTTCCTCGGTGATATTTTGCGTGTCGTTCCACCCTCGGGTGGTCGATTCCATTGGCGGCGTGCCGGCTTCCCAGAGTTTGGTTTGCCGCTTGATTTCGTACTCAAGCGCGTTTTGTACGTGCTTAAACGAGTTGAGGTTTTTCACCTCGGTCTTGGGGTTGAATCGTGCACCGACGATGCCGCCTTGCTCATCGATGACGCGCATCGAGATGTTGGCGTCACAACGTAGGTGCCCCTTTTCCATGTCCGCGTCCGAGATCCCGAGGTAGCGCGCGATGAGGCGGAGTTCTTGCAAAAAGATTTTTGCTTCTTGCGATGAGCGGAAATCAGGCTCGGTCACGATCTCGATGAGGGGTGTTCCTCCACGATTGAAGTCGACATACGTCGCCGCGCCGCCGGAGTGGAGGTTTTTTGCGGCGTCTTCTTCCAGGTGCGCGCGTGTGATGCCGATGCGCGCTGTGCTTCGATCAGATCCGCTTCCAGGAATTTCAATCTCAAGATATCCCTTCACAGCAATCGGCAAATCGTACTGAGAAATTTGGTACGCCTTGGGAAGATCGGGATAAAAATAGTTCTTGCGATCGAACTTGGAATGCTCGGCGATCGTGCAGTTGAGGGCGAGACCCATGAGCACGCCGTAGCGCACCGCTGTTTCGTTCACGACAGGAAGCACACCCGGGTGTCCGAGGCAGATGGGACAGACGTGTTCGTTTGGTGCCACGGCAGAATCATGCGTAGGACACCCGCAGAACATCTTTGTTTTTGTTTTGAGCTGGACGTGAATTTCAAGTCCGATCACCGGTTCGTACATCATAATGCGGATTCAAAGGGGCTTTAGCCCCGTCCACAACGCCCCTAAAGGGGCTGTGAATGAAGTGGCTGTGAAGAAGAGCTTACGCGACAGCGTCTCCCTTTTCAAGCGGATGGGACTTGAGATCTTGGTAGAGCAAAACGGTATAAATCAGGAACAGCGGAATGAAGAAAATATCGACGATGGACTGGACGATCTGGGACCATAGCGGCGGCGCGTCACTAAAGATGATACTCACATCGACACCCAACAGGCGCGCGAGAATTACCAGGATGGCTCCGCTCACGAAGGCATAGAGAAGACCAATCACGATAGGGCCGGCGATGAGTCGCCACAACACTTGAGTGAATCGTCCTTGCACAAGGGCACGACTAAAGGTCAGGGACTCGACGGGGCGCTTGTCATCAAGTCCGGCCGCGGTTTGAGCAAGGGAATACCACACCCAGAAGATGATCCCGGGGATGATCAGCAAGAGTGTGCCGCCCAGAACAATGAGCGCCTGGAGGAACACCACTGCCAACACGGGCTGGATGCGACGCAGGGCTTGGGTTGAGAGGACGTCGTGGTCGATCGGTTTGTTTGAAAGCAAGAGAGCGGTGGCGCGCATGAGGCACACGAAGATCCATAGCCAGACAAAGAGTTGGAGAACGACTGTCACCACAATTAAGACCGTGGTCACGGGATTAGGCGGCAAGGCGATGGCAAAATAAAACGCCGCGGCTGGCACCAAGAGCCAGGCGGCGTATCCCAAAAACAGCCAGAATTCTTTTCGATAGAGTTCGATCGTCGCCCTCAGGAGATCACGTGGGGAGGTGAGCATAGCCTATGAGCGGAGCGATCGCAGGAGCAGGACGTCGGAAATGACGATGAGAGGATTGATGAGAACCGCGATGGCGATCGGGACGATAGTGGTCGTCATGGTCGCAATGCGCAACTGGATGTCGATGTTGAGACCAGCGGAGAAATCGATGAAGATACCAACAAGGTAGGCGGCAATCGACATCGCGAACACACCGAAGATGATGAACACGAGTTTTGGAACGAGAACACGGAACAGCACCAGCCAGAATCGTCCTTCGATGAGCTGTCGGCTTGTCGCGAGGGAGAGTTTTGCTGGAGTCCCATCGAGCATCGTGAGGTAGGGAGCCATGACGTAGTACACCACCCACTTGATACTCAAGAAGAGGGCGACGAAAATTCCAGCGATGAGCAGAAGATTGGCGAAGACAATCACCACGGAGACATTGGTGAGGAACCCAATGGTCGCGACGACCGCCGCTGGAGCAAATCCAATCACGATCGCTAACAAGACCATGAGCATGACCATGACCGACGTCAGAAGCGTCGGGAAAAAAGTGGGCTTCACGTCACGCATGGTTTGTTTTGGGTCGACGGCCTGACGCGAGAGGTGTTTGTTGACGGCTTTGGTAAGGGCGATGTACACCCAAAAACTCAAAATGGGAGTGACGACAAAACTTGTGAAAGTGAAAATGAGTACGCCGAACGTTTCAAGACCGCTGAGATCCGCGCCAAGGGAAAGCTTGGAAGCGGAAGGGTAGAACGCGAGCGCGATGGCGTAGAGAATGGCCGTGATAAGAACCCATCCGGAGATCGTTAGAAACTCGGGAAGACGGGCGCGGTACTGTTCCCACGACTGGTCAATGAGTTCACCGATGGAAATGAGCTTTGGCATATTAGCAAGTTGTCAAAATGTGATCGATAAGTTTCGTCGCGAGGCGTTGGCTTTCTTCCAGAGTTCCGCTCGTATCCAGTTCAAACATCTTTGTCCCGCGTTCTTCAAATAGTTGGCGGAACCAGGGCGAGGCAAATCGTTCCTCCTGTTTCTTCAAAAATTCCAGATCCGCGAAGACGCCTTTGGATTCGCCCCCTCGCCCCGCGATGCGATCAGCGGCGATGGTGGCGGGAAGTTTGGTGAGCACCAAGGCGGTTGGGGCGTGCTTGAGAGCGAGCTTGTTGCCTGGCAAAGATAGGATCGTTTCGATCGGGACAGAATTGGGCATGACCGGCTGGTACACGATCGAACTGGAGACACCACGATCTTGGATCACAGTTTTTCCTGCCTCGAGCGCGGGGATGATGAGTCGTCGATACTGGAGCTCGCGGTCAAGCGCAAAGGCGTGCGCCAGCTCCTCGCCACCATAAGGGGTATCCGTCCGAGAAAGTTCGTACCGAATCGCTGCGCCCACCCACGAGCGCGTCGGCTCGAAGGTGAAGTACACGTCGTAGTCGGAAATGTCCTGAAACGTTGGGGGAGTTGGTTCTTTCCAGTCTTGTAACCGGAAAATACGATGACCACACTCGACCGCCCAATTCGTGACGGCCTGGAGCACGGTTGATTTTCCCGTACCCGTCAGCCCATCGACAATGATGAATCTTCCTTTTGTCTGCATAAAGTATACCAGAAGTGACACTGTAGATAAATTTGATCGTGTGTCATCCCGTCTTCGACTCCGAGGTCGCTCAGACTCGAGGAGAGCGAAGTCGAGGGATCTGGTACTTGTCCACAGCGAGAATAAGAACGAGGCCATTTTAGCGAAAAAGGACCGCGATGGAAACCAGGGTACAGCTCTGTTACAGTAGGGGGGTTACCCGTAGTGAGTCCCATCGAACTATGACCCCCTTCGACGTCCAATACAAAGAGGCCATTCGTCAGATTCTGGACGAAGGGATTGATATTCCCAATCCGTGGTCGGGTCGGGTGACCAGGATGGTTCCCGGTGTGACGTTGCGTGTGGATGTGGGTGAAAGTTTTCCGCTCCTCACCCTGCGCAAGATTCCGTTGAAACTTTTTATTGCCGAGCAGGTCTGGTATCTCATGGGAGAAAACAATCCAACATGGCTCCAGCAATTCACCAAGATTTGGGATGATTTTCTCGAAGATGATGGAACGGTGAAGGCGGCGTACGGACATCGTTGGCGACACCACTTTGGTCGTGACCAAATAGAGAGTCTCGTGAATCATCTCACCGAAAATCCAGCGTCCCGACACGCCGTCGTCATTACCTGGGATCCTTCGCAAGACGGACTTGGCGTGGACTCGAAAAAAAATCTACCCTGTCCCTACTCGTTCACCGTCAATATTGCCGGCGGCAAACTTCATCTACACAATATCATTCGCAGTAACGACATGATGCTCGGGTGCCCTCATGACGCCGCGGGGTTTGCGCTTCTGCAGTGCATCCTGGCCGAGCGCCTGGGTGTGGAGCCCGGCATCTATACACACTCGATCAGCAACGCGCATATTTACGACGACCACTTTGAGGCCGCCCGCGAGCTTACCAAGCGAGAACATGTCCACGAACCTATTGCTCTACGGGTTCCGTCCGGGAGTTATGGCAGAGCGGTAACAGGGGACATCCAGCTCGTCGAGGAACTTTTTGCTTCACTGAATTCCCAGTACAAACCGCTTGAGCCGATTAAGGGAATGAAGATCACGGTGAATGTTTACTAGCTATGAATGTGTGGCTCATTGCGGCGATGTCCGCGGACGGAAAAATTGCGCAGACGCCTGGTCAGTCCTCGCTTGATTGGACCAGCAAAGAGGACACGCGATTTTTTATCGACAAAACAAAAGAGGCTGGGGTCGTGATCATGGGTCGCAAGACGTTTGATACGATCGGCAAGCCACTGAAGGGAAGGAGGATTGTTGTGATGAGTCGGTCGAAGACGCCCCTCCTTTTGAAGGAGGGGTCGGGGGTGGTTAGCAGTGGTACGGTCGAGTATTCGTGTCTCGAGCCCGCCGCCTTACTCGATCAGCTTGCTTCACAGGGCGTCACGACCGTTGCGCTTGCCGGCGGCTCCTCGATCTACAGCCAGTTCCTGCAGAGTGGCCTCGTGACCGATCTGTACCTCACCATCGAGCCGCACCTGTTTGGCGGCGGCGTCCCCCTTGCGACAGGATTTGAACGCATCGATATGAGACTTGTCGACGTAACTCGACTGGGTGAGCAGGCCGTCCTGCTTCACTACCAGCTATAAAGAAAAACGGGCGTGTGCCCGTTTTTAGATTTCTCGTTCTTTGATGTTGAATTGTCTCTCCATGGTGCCGGCTACGTATCTCTCCAGCGTCTCTGTTTCCATTTTAACCCTGGCGTATTCAGGCGTTCGCGCGTAGCCCTCCATTTCCATTTCTGACAGGAGAGCTTCTTGTCGACTCAGGCGTTCTGCGTCGCGGGTGAATTGACGGTAGTCATTCTCCGGTGACTGGATGGGAAAATTTGCGCGACTCTCTGTTGGATTCACTTCCGGATACCGTCCCGGGTGCGATGTGTCGATCGTTGTCCCATCCATGTGATGGCGAGAGGCTCCTTCGAAGAAGTGAGCCTTGACCTCTTTATTTGTGAGTCCCCATTCCCTGAGAGAATCTTCGATATCTCGTGGTCGTGGCGTGTACGCCGGCATAAAGGCGTCTTTCACCGCGCCCGTGTCTTTGTCGTAGACGAATTTTATCCTGCCAGCTTCTCCTTTGAACCTGCGTAGCGGCTCATCGTCCACTGGAACTTCTGGCTGTTCCGCGATACGAGCCTGAACCTCTTGAGTTCCTTGTTCAGCGGCCGCTGCCACAGGAAGGTCTTGTGCCGGTTCAACACCCTCGTTTGCAAGCAGAGCCTGGTACTGTTCCCAGATAAACTTCGCTTCTGGACTCTCGCCATGACCACTGCGAGCAAGCTCCTGGATCGCGTCGTTCATTCGGGCCAGCATGTCACCGTCACCCGCATCAAGCGAGGTGAAATGGCCTTCGGCGTCCGTGTAGATATGGAATGTTCCGCCCAAAAGATCATTGGGGGCAGGGGAGTCGGTGAGGACTTCGGTTTCCGGTGTTGGTTCTGGAGTGTGTTCGACGATTTCCTTGTCCGTCGGGATTTCACCGGGAACCGTGCCGGACTCGTAGGTGAATCCTGCCTCGCGGGCTTCCTCAAGGGTGAGGAGTTTGTCTGTTTGTGAGTCGAAGAATTTGATCTCGATCCCGCCGTCTGGTTGTGTTTCAGCAAACACAGAGAGTCGACCGATGGCTGATGTGGTGAGTCGAGTATCGCCAGCCGCGCGAACGATTCCGGCCTCGCGTGCAGCCTCAAGGGCGGACTTGGCTTCGACACCCTGGCGCTCGAGGATCTTGAGAATCCCATCGCCCTTCTTGACGAGGCCTGTTTCGATGGTTGCTTCGGGAACTTCCACATGAGGTGCCGATTCAGCAGCAGCGACGCCGGCCGCGCCCGCGGCTCCAGCGGCACCTGCGGCTTCAGGGGAACCAGGAGCCCCACCAGCGGCGCCAGCTCCACCAGGAGTTTCGGGAGTTGCTCCAGGTGCTGGTTCAGATCCCGTCACAGCTGACTTTGCGTATTCACCAAGATGTCCAAGGCGTTCCCATGGAGCCTTGATATTGTCGGCAGCAAACTGTGTGGCGCTCTTTTGCTCCCATGCCTTCAACATGGTGTCGATCATGCCGCTTGGCCCACCTTCCTGATTTATTTCGGCGATCGCTAAATCCGCAAATCCAGCGGCACGCAAGACGTTGGTTGCACCCTTCACGAAGTTCATCCCCTTGCCGGTCCAGGTATCGGCCTTACCTCCGATAAGGTTGTGGGCGGTTTCCGTGAAGCCGTCGACGACCGTTCGTCTAAACCAATGCATTCTACCTTCAGGCGTCTTTGTTACCTCTATGTATCGTTCAGAGATAGCCACGGCCCCATAAGCAACGCCTCGCATGGCCGAGAGTCCAGTGACCATGAGGGCGGAGTTGAGACCCTCTTTGAGGATTTGTGTGTTCTTGACTCGTGTCTCGATGGCCTGATCGAGAAGTTTGGCGATCTCTTCGTTTCGTTTTTCTCGAGCTGTTTCCTCAGCGGTTTTGTAGCTCTCGACGGATGTCTGGAGTTTGGCAAGCAGCTCTGTTCGTTTTTCCTTTGAGAGGAATTTTGATTCGTTGATGGCTTGTTCGAGTCGTGCCTTGCGTTGATCAACGGCCGTTGCATGCTCCACGCCTTCTTCGGTATCTTTGGAAGCAAACGCGGCCTTCAAGCGTTCTCGCTCAGTAGGGTTGGTCCAAAACTTTTGGTAGAACCATTGCGGGAGATCAGCGAAAATTTTTACGCCGGTGTAGCTGGCTACCACACTCAAGAATCCCGTGGCAGCGCTTTTCGCAATGTCCGCTCCTGAGGCTTTGTATTCTTTCTCGTCTTGCGGCTGTGCCTCACCACGGAATTTCGACATGAATCGATCATAGGCGCCTTTGAAGGACGATTTGATCGACTCCCAACGACCTCGAGTCTCTGCGGCGGGTGGGACAGGGGGAGCCTCGGGAGCTTCTGGAGGTGTCTCTGGTGGAGGTTCTGGTGGAGTTTCGGGAGGAGTCCCTGGCGCGGGTTCTCCAGGAGCAGGCTCACCGGCAGGTGGGGGCTCTGGCGGAGGGAGCTCTGCTAGAGCCGGTTCTGCTGGCGGTGCGTCAGCCGGCGCTGGTTCTGGCTCGGCTGGATCGGGTTCGGGCTCTGCTAGAGCCGGTTCTGCAGGCGCCGCGTCCGGTGGCCATTTGGTGACAAGTATCTCGCGAGACTTTCCAACTCGGCTTGGCCCGATGACTCCGTCTCGTTCCAGTTCAAGTAGAATTTGTTTTAGATCAGAATGAGGGAGGCGTGGGAATATATCTACAAGTGAACCCAGTGTGGCTTTTCCCGTTGCGATGACGTGCTGTGCAGCCGCATCAAAATGCGTACCACGCGTACGAGTTTCCACTGGGGTCGGAGTTGCTTCTGCCGGAGCTGGTGCAGGTGCCGCGTCCGGTGCTGGGACGTCCTCCGTCTCATCTGGTGGAGAACCCTCGCCACGTAGTCTTGATGGGGGAGCGAGTCTTCTTGCGGTCATAGTGATGTGATTCGGGTTCTTAAGTCGTCAATGTGTTTTTGGCGGCCAATGTCGTCAGCAATCGAGAGCGCAGCTTTTTGGCTTCCGGCGTCCAGGGCAGAACGCGCTAACTCGTACTCGTTGTTGATGCGTTTGATGCCTTCGATGAGTTCGCGCTGGGTCTGTGCCTCGGCTTCCTCCCACGCAAACACGAAGGAAAATATTTCCTCCTCCAGTTTTGGATCATCTACCGCCGCGATGAGATCAATCAGCATGAGCTTTGTTTCTCGATCCAACGGACGGGTCTGCAAGATATTGGCGAAACGTGTCCAAGACATAGGCTAGCCTGCCTTCAGCAGGTTCTCTATTTCGTCGAGCTCGGCCATGGTTTGTTTCTCGGCGGCCTGGCGTTTGGATTCGTAGGTGGCTTGCGCGCCTTGTACCGCTTTGCCAAGTTCGGCCTCCTGCGCGGCGGCTGTGTCCGCGACGTTTGCCTCAAGAATCTTGATGAGTCGATCCATTTGCTCGGGCGTCATCTCTGGGATCATCGCCGCAAACCCGGCTTTGACGTCGTCAGTCAAGTTGGCGGCGACGAGCAATAGAGCCAGTCGTTCACCCACAGCTTTGGCTTCTTTTTCAAATTCTTCTTGTGAACTCATAGGGTCTCATGTTAGCTTTGTGAAAAGTATATCACGATTTTATGCCAAACATTGAATATCCCTACATGCCCCCGGATCGACATCTCAAGTACGCGTCTGTTGATGACCCGTTCATGATCGAGGCGGCAAAGGCTCGAGAAGAATGTGCAGGGGACCCGCTTTACCCGGTTGGGATTGTGCTGGTGAAGGACGGCGTTGTCGTCGCTCGAGCCGGGAACGGATTCAACCGCGGGCCGGGACAAGTGCATGTGTGTCCTCGAGTGGTGCTGGAGTGTCCAAGCGGTACGGGCTATGACTTGTGTACGCTCCACGACGCACCGGGACACTCAGAGCCGATGTTGGTCGAGGAGGCACGACGACTGGGGATCGATACTGTCGGAGCAGATGCATACATGTACGGCCACTGGTGGGCATGCGAGCCGTGCTGGAAGGCGCTCATCGACGCCGGCGTGCGGGACTTGTATGTGACGGATGATGCGCATGAGCGATTCTCTCGGGACAAGGTGTACGCGCAGACTCTAAAGCCGAGCGTCACGAGCGCGTATATCGCCGGGCCCATCACAAACGTAGAAGATTTTGACGCTCAGAAGCGATTTTATGAGGCGCTCGGTTTGGCGGCAGAGGAGATGGGATGCCGGACGTGCATTCCGCATCGCGATAACGGGGAGAATCAAAAGTCCCATCTGGAAAAAAGTGTGGCGGCCGTGTTTGCCTGGGCGACGGGCGCGGTGCATGACTGCGATGTGATTGTTGCCGATGTGAGTGTGCCATCGCTGGGAACGGGTGGAGAATTAGTCGAAGCGGCCAGGGAAGGGAAGCCGATCGTCCTGTTGTCCAAGAAAGGTTCGAGGGTGTCGGCCTTTGTGCGAGGCAACCCGGCGGTCGTGTACCACATCGAGTACGAGAATGAGGAACAGGCGGTGAGGCAACTGAAACAGGTTCTTCGACAGTTATAGGTATCTCTTTTGTAAAGAGAATACCCCGCCGGACAGGTGGTACCGAGGGGTACTCTCTGTCACGACGGGGTCGTGGGATCAGACCGGCTCAGGGGTGGCCGGTTCGAATGGCGGGAGCAGGCCGTGCCAGGTGTAGGGCTCGGGCTGGTCGGCCTCGATGCCGAAGGAGCGTTCCGGTTCCTCGTTCACACCCGGGACGAACCCGAAGTGCGAGAGGACGAGGATGTCGCGCGCCCAGGCCATGGGGATGAGGAGTTCCTCGACCCGGAAGTAGCTGGAGGCCAGGTTGGCCTGGAGGACACTCCACGTGATCGCGGACGCACCCCACTGGCTCGCACCCCAGCAGTCGCCGTCGGTGGGCACCTGCTGGTAGATGCGCAGGCGCGCGTTCATCGTCAGCCGACGATCTTGAGGCGGGTTCGACCAGATCGCCGCGTTGGGATCGTAGTAGCTCGACGGCGACACGACCGCGAAGGTACGCAGGCACTGGATCGGGTCCATGCCGATGGCCTGGGCGACGTCCATCAGGCGAACGTAGCGCACGAACGTATCATTGATCTTGTGAGCACTGTCGACGCTCTCGAGCTCGACCGGGTTGAACGTACGGGACAGTTCACCCTTGTGGACCTGCCGAGCGACCCGGACGCAGTCGCGCCGGTAGCCGCTCTGGCTGGGGTACTCCTGGTCGTCGGCGATGTAGAGCACCGCGAAGGGGTGGTCGCAGGTGAGCAGGAGGTCGAGGGTGTTGGACCAGTCGTGCGACTCGCGCTTGCGCAGGTCGCTGATCTGGTGGACCGTGATCTCGTCCTGGCTGGCACCCAGCACGCAGATGAACTGCGCCACGACCTGGGTGTGCGGCCGCATCCGCGCATCCGGAAGGCCCTCCTCGTTGGTCCCGAAGCGCTTGTCCTGGGGGTGCGAGGTCAGGTAGGTCGAGATCTTGACCCTCAGGACCCACTTGTCATCCTCGACGGTGATGTCGACCGTCTCCCATCCGTCACCCGGCTTCTTGCCGGTGTAGGTCTTGAACTTCATCACGAACCTCGATGCGATAAGGGTACACATGGGAAAGCTATCGCCACCCTCCCTGCGCCGCCACGTTCTGACCTGGCGAAATCAACGTTGTTTGCGCTGGTTTCACAAGATCAGAAAGAAAAGCGGACCATGGAATATACTTGAAAATGTCGTTTTTGTCAATCGTTTTGTCGTTATCCAGCAATAATGTCACAGGATAGTAATCAGCAAAGATGTCACATTC
>JBBTRQ010000020.1:0-31226 GCA_038065075.1 Patescibacteria group bacterium | reverse complement strand
GGCGGGTGATTTTTCAATTCACAGACGAAAGGACGATCAAACTTCTTAACGTCATCCACCGCAAAGACGCGTATCGCTAAATTGCTATGCATAAACCTACCATCTACATCGGCGCGGATCACGCCGGCTGGGAGCTCAAGGAGGCGCTTGAGGGGCATCTCAAAGAAAAAAAGTTTAAGGTTGTCGATATGGGCAACGAGAACCTGGTCAATGACGACGATTATCCTGACTTTGGCTATGCTGTTGCCAAACGTGTGGCCACGGACGAGAACGCCCACGGCATCGTCATCTGCGGCAACGCGCAAGGCATCTGCATCGTGGCCAATAAAGTGAAGGGCGTGCGTGCCGCGACGGGTTTTAATCAAGACGTCGCCAAGTCTGCCCGCGAGGACGACAACTCCAACATCCTCTGTCTCCCCGGCCGGCATCTAGATAAAAAAGAAGCGATCAAGATCGTCGACACATGGCTCTCGACCGACTTCTCCGGCGCCGCCCGCCATATCCGTCGGCTCAAGAAAGTCTCTGACATTGAGAATCAAGAATTCGGCGCAACTGGATAGACCGTTCGTAACCATCACAATGTTTCAGTAGCCCCAGATACGACGGCATGTTCACGGCGTTCACCCGCTTAAACATCCGTCGTTTTGTTTTGGTGCGAAGGACGCGGTGGTGTGGAAGGGTAACGTAGCCAAGGAAGTCGATACCTTGAGAGAGCTTACGAATGATCGTTTTGTTCGGATGGAGCACGAGCCGACGTTCATGCCACAGCCACTGTTCGATAAACGCTAGGAGCCATCGAAGTTCGGCTGGATCGTAGGAAAGAATCACCGCGTCGTCGGTGTAGCGGACGTAGTGCTTCACCCGAAGTTCATCCTTGATAAAATGGTCGAATGCGTCCAAATAGACGTTGGCGAACAACTGGCTGGTTAGGTTCCCGATGGGAAGTCCTTGGAGGCGCCCCCCCCCCAACGGGATGTTGGGTTGAATAACTGCCGACAATCTCTTCCAATAGACCTAACGTTCTCTCGTCATTGCGAGGGAACGTGCCGAAGCCGCGAGCGCAGCGTGGCGGGACCGAAGCAATCTCTGAGGATTGCCGCGTCGGCCTTCGGCCTCCTCCCGCCGTCGCCAAGGCTCTGGCGGGCAGGCGCATTGACGAGGACAGGATCCCCATCAGTATCCCGTGGTCCACCGAGTCGAAAAACTTCTTGATGTCGAACTTGAGAGCCCAGCAAGGCCTCGTGTTGTTTCGACTTACCTGACGGGTAAACTGCACCAAACGGTCGACAGCGGCGTGGGTTCCCTTCCCGATGCGGCACGAGTAACTGTCAAAAATGAATGAGCGATCAAACAATGGATACAACACCCTGTACACCGCATGATGCGCTAACCGGTCGCGCACCAATGCCTTATGGATGATCCGGTGCTTAGGGTCGAAGATGTGGAAACGGTGGTAGGAACCATGGCGGTACGTCCCTGCAACAAGCTCCTCGTGGAGCGTAAAGATGTTGTCCTCCAGGTGGCGTTCAAACTCCTGCACGTCCTGCCGCCCTCGCTTCCCACGCCGGAACTCTTGCCACGCGGCGAGAAGATTCTCTAACGAAATGATTTCATCAAACATATGAACACGACCTCGGCATTTCAAAAATCCTACGACTTCTATAAAAACCTCTACATAAACCTTCGACAGATTCCCAAACGAGATCGATTCACTTGGGGCGAAAGATGCGAAACGCTAGCCATAGATCTCCTCTCGAGACTCTCCAAAGCAACATACGCCCCGCGCCAGATACAACGCTCATCTCTCCTGGAGGCAAGCGATCTCATCGACCGTCTGAAAATTTATCTTCGACTTGGGTCTGACCTCAAAATACTCGACCAGAAGAAATATCTCTCCCGAACAGGAGAGCTAATTGAACTCGGAAAAATGATAGGAGGCTGGTTGAAGACCGTCTGAGAACAGCCGAGGAGGCGGAAGCCGACGTTGTCGTTGGGATTGTTCGACCAGTTCCTGTTCACAGCCCCGAGCCCACCGTTGTCGCGGTTGCCGACGATCACGCGGTTGTCAGAACCGTACGCGTTTTAATCCCGCCTCCTCATTGCCCTTGTCCATCCAGACTCATCGCATGAAGGTAACCAGCCCCACATGCTGAAAGCCAAGCTAGGCTCAATGCTGCTAGGTGCAGCCTCTGTTTGGCGGCAGGGTTTCAATCCACCCGCTCCAGACAAGGACAAGCAGTTCTCTTGATTTCCCTCATTCAAGGGGAAGTGGCGACCCATGGCCGTAACACATGAATGCACGAGCCAACTTCAAACACATTGTACCAAAAAGAAAAAGGATCCAAGGTTCCAAGAACCAAGGATCCAAGCGTCTAGAGCACGTCGCTCGCGAGCGACGTGCTAGAGAACGCCGAGGAGGCGGAAGCCGACGACGCCGCCGGGATCGCTCGACCAGCCCCTGCGCACAGCCCCGAGCCCACCGTCGTCGCGGTCGCCGACGAGCACGCGGCTGTCAGAACCGTACGCGCTTTCGGTCCACTCCCAGGACGCCGTCGCGCCCAGGTCCTGGAACGACGTCCCGTGGAGCCGGTTGAGCTCCAACAGGACGTTGCCGAAGAAGTTCCACTCCTCCGCGGTGAGCGGGCGGATGGCCTTGAGTCCCCAGAACTTGGCGACCTGCGGGCACAGCGTGGCGCGCAGGTGGTCCCAGGAGATCTTGAAGCGGGTCTGCAGACCCAGCTCGAGGGCGAGCCGATCCTTGCCGTCGCCGTAGCCCCTCTGGTCGTCCCAGTTGGGCTTGCGGACGAGCTCGATCACGACCCAGCGACCCGGGAGCGGGTGGTGCGCGATCTGGCTGGCATCGATGTGGCGACCCCAGTCGGGCTTGATCCAGCCTTCGGGGAAGATGGCGCTCGTGAACGCGGTGGGGAGGTAGATGGGGAGCAAGCTCCCGTCGTCGATCCACCCGCGCGTCTTGGGCTTGGTTCCCCTCATCGTCGGCAGAGTGCACTTGATCTCGGGAAACCTCTGCGCGTAGAACTCACTCCAGAACCCGTGGGGATCCGCCGCGATCCGACGCAGGAGCGTCTCGGTCGACTCGACGGTGCTCGGCGATTCCACCGACGCGACCTTGGGCACGAGCTGGGTCTTCACCCAGGCGTCGAGCACGGCGGGGTCGATCTGCTGACGGGCGAGCGCTTCGCCCAGCGGCATGGTGACCGCATGGGCGCCCAGCAGGCCATTGAGGCCGTCCACGGTGATCTGATCACGCCGACGGTTGATCTCGTCGGCCCATCCAGGCAATGCTTCCAGAGTCATGATCCACTCCTTCCCTTGCAACTTTCCCACCACTCCTTACAGACGGATTGGTGTGAACTAGCAAAGGACGAACTCACGGTCCCGCCGTGCCGGTGTGTCTGCAAAACCAGAGGATTCTGGCTCGGCAAACGACTGGAGAATGTACTCGCGTTTGGCGGAAAGGTCAATGGGCATTTGACGAACTGACTCTTTTTGTACAAAATGTACATATATGAAAATCATCACGACTTCTGAAGCACGAAAACGGCTTTCAGCCATTGTCGATGCTGTCCGTTTTTCAAACCGACCTGTAGCCATCGGACGACGGGACAAAGCCGAGGCATTAATTATCAAATTCCCCGAATCAGCCAATTCGCTTGTAGATGAGGAAACGAACATGAATGCGTATGGGGGGGGTTTTGAATTTTTGAAGGAAGAACCTGAACTCTATACTCGAGAAGATATTACCGTGAGCTATGTTTGAAAGAGGAAAAGTCATCCTTGTCCCTTTTCCATTTACTGATCTTTCGTCACAGAAAATCCGCCCAGCCCTCATTATCTCGGAACCTAAACGGGTAACGGGCCATGTGATCGTTGCTTTCGTCACCTCAAAAACTCTAAAACAGGAAAGTCCTGGGTCGGTTCTGGTGAAAGAAAAAACCACAGGCTTTGAACAAACCGGACTAAAAGTTCCTTCTCTCATCCGATGCGATAAAATCGCCACGCTCGACACTCGAATCGTGCTGGGTGAAATCGGCACCTGTCCCTCACCATTGATGAAAAAAGTGAACAGAGCCTTACGATTTGTCCTTGACCTTAAAAAGGTATGATTCACATCGTCCCCGCCTTTTTGGTCGAATCGGAAAAAGAGTTTGAGAGGAATCTCCGACTGGTCGAGAACGACTGTTCGCTCATCCAGGTCGATGTGCTCGACGGTAGCCTGTTTCCCAACACCTGCTGGTTTGACGCAGAACGGATCGGCAATCTCAAGACGAACGTCGAGATGGAACTCCACCTCATGGTCGAGAATCCCCTCCCGATCATCGAGGCATGGAAAAAATATGTGCCTACGTTCAAGCGGGCGATCGTGCACACCGAAATGCACCGTCCATCGGGGGTCGTGACTGGATTCATCAAGGACGACCTCAAGCTCGAAGTCGGCATCGCGCTCAATCCTGAGTCTCCGCTCTCGGAGGTCGAAGAAGTCCTCCACATGGTCGACCAGCTCACCATCATGAGCGTGCATCCGGGGCTTCAAGGTCAGGCCTTCGGCGATCCGCAGCACGGAGGCGACATCGAATCGATTCTCGAAAAAATCCGCGCCGCACGAGCACATCGCCATGACCTCGTCATCGAGGTCGACGGCGGTATCACCCGCGAGCTCATCGAACCGCTTGTTCGCGCAGGAGCCAACCGCCTTTGCATCGGCTCGGCGATCTTTAAGACAGACGACCCGACTGGTACACTAAAATCATTCAACGAACTCATCTCCCGCTTATGACACTCATAACCACCCCCTGCCCCTCCTTCAAAAGGAGGGGGGTCGCGGCAATGTTCCTCATCGTTGCCGCGATCTTTACCGCATTCCCAGCCTCGGCTCTGATGCTCGCTGAGTCTGAACTGCAACCCGGCGATCTCATCCGCGGCGAAACCTACTCGTCCGTCTACTACTACGGCGATGACGGCCTACGTTACGTCTTCCCCAACGACAAGACTTACTTCACCTGGTACAGCGACTTCGACGACGTCCAGTGGGTATCGGACTCGACGCTGGCCACGATCCAAATCGGCGGCAACGTGACGTACAAGCCAGGCGTGAAGATGCTCAAGATCAATTCGGATCCGACGGTCTATGCCGTGGCCGATGGAGGTGAACTGCGTGCCATCGACTCGGAAGAAATCGCCATCGAACTCTACGGGGCGACGTGGAACCAGCAGATCGACGACGTGCCCGACGGCTTCTTCGGCAATTACGAAATCGGCAGCCGCATTGAACTCTCCTCGCAGTACGATCCAGAAGCGGAGGAAGCGGATGCCTTCTCCATCGCCACCGACAAGGGACTCGAGACGTACACCCTCGTGGAGGTCACTTCCTCAGGCTACAGCCCCGCGACCGTCATCATTGAAAGCGGCACGGCCATCCGCTTCCTCAACACCGATAACGAAAACCATTCCGCAACCGAGTGGGACCGTACCTGGGGGTCGGGAACCATGAACCCAGGCGATCATTTCACTCGCTATTTCGATGAAACCGGCACCTGGCACTACTATTCGATCTACGGCGATCGGGACGTATTTGAAGGCGCGATCATTGTTGAGTAACTGGGGAAAACACGGCTTCAAGTCGTGTTTTCTCTATGCTATACTTCTCCCGTTCACCTTTTAACATCTCGCACCCTTATGACAAAAACAACCACTCTTTTGTCAGCCACTCTGCTCGCCATGGCAGCCCTTGTCGTCAGTGCCTTTGTGAGCGTTGTCCCTTCCGCGAACGCTGAAACGCTCGTGGATTTGGAGGACATTGAGGCTGGCGACCTGATCCGCGGAGAGTCTTACTCAGCCGTGTACTACTACGGTCTGGATGGATTCCGCTACGTGTTCCCCAACGACAAGACCTACTTCACCTGGTATAGCGATTTCGATGACGTGAAGTGGATCTCCGATGGTGATCTCGCCGACATCCAAATCGGCGGCAACGCGACCTACAAACCCGGAATCAAGATGATCAAAATCAACTCCGATCCGACCGTCTACGTCGTGAGTGAAGGTGGTGAGATCCGAGGAATCCCATCCGAGGAGGTAGCCGAAGATCTCTACGGCTCAAACTGGAACCAACAGATCGACGATGTCCCAGATGGATTCTTCTCCAACTATCGCCTGGGATCCGACCTCGAAATGGCCTCCCAATTTGATGCAGATGCCGAAGAGGCAGACGCCTTCTCCATTGATGCGGATAAGGGTCTACAGACCTACCTCACGGTGAGCATTGCCGACAATGAATTTAGCCCAAGCGAACTGACGTTGGATGCCGGCCGCGCCGTGCGCTTCGTCAATGACGGAGACACCAAGCACACCGCCTCTGCTGACGACGGCTCATGGGGAACAGGAACGCTCAACCCGGGCGAGAACTTTACCCGCTACTTCCGTGAAGAAGGTGACTACGATTTCCACTGCGCCTATCACTCAAGCATGACCGGAACCTTGGTCGTTGAATAACAAAAAAGCCACCCTGAGCCAAGTCGAAGGGTGGTTTTTTATTTCGTGCTAAAATGGGTTCACTATGCCAGACCTCACACAGGGCCCAAAGGTACGCCAACCGCTCCATCTTCACGACAAAAAGCTCAAACAGCTCGAAGAAAAAGCGAGTCAAATTCGAGAGGATCTCATTAAGATGCTCGTCGAGGCCGGAAGCGGCCACTCGGCAGGCCCACTGGGGATGGCCGACATTTTTACCGCGCTCTACTTCCACGTCATGGTGCATGATCCAAAAAAGCCGGACTGGAAAGATCGCGACCGTCTCATTCTCTCCAACGGCCACATCTGCCCAATCCGTTATGTGACGATGGCGCACGCCGGGTACTTCCCGCGTAAGCTCCTCATGACCCTGCGCAAATTCGGTTCGCCCCTCCAAGGACACCCGGAACGAGAAAAGCTTCCGGGAGTCGAAACCACGTCCGGACCACTGGGCTCTGGCTCCTCGCAAGCGGTCGGGCTCGCCTACGCCGCGCTCATGGATCGCGCCCCCTGGCGCGTGTACTGCGTGATGAGCGACGGGGAACTGGAGGCCGGACAGACATGGGAGGCGATGCTCTTTGCCGGACGCAACAAACTCTACAACTGCACGTTCATCATCGACCGCAACAACATCCAGATCGACGGCACCACGGAGGAAATCATGCCTCTGGAGCCGCTCGCCGCAAAGTTTGAAAGCTTCAACCTCAACGTTGTGCGTTGTGCCGGCAATTCCGTCCGCGACTTCGTGACCGCAGTCGAGCGCGCGCACGGCGTCAGCGAGAAACCAACCGTCATCATCGCCGACACGATTCCTGGCTACGGCGTCAACTATATGGAGCACGATTTCCTCTGGCATGGGAAACCTCCTGCGCCCGGGGATGAAGCCAAACTCGCCATCAATCAACTGCGGACGCTCGCCGGCCGCATCGTAAGCGAACACGAATAATATGACTCTCAAAGCATTGCTCTCTTGGCTCCAACGCGGGCTGGCCGTCGTAGGACTGGCCGCCATCATCGCCTTCATCGGTCAGTCATTCCTCAACGTCTTTTCTGTGGCGACGTCCTCATCGGGCGGCTACTACGCGGAGTCTGTCGCTATGGACTCGAGCGTGGCATTCGAGGAAAGAGCCCTGCGTTCCCCAGAGCCTGGAGGGCTTCTGTATGACGAGACCATCGCCGCGGAAGTCGACCAGAAGATTATCAAAACCGGGTCGCTTGATCTCGTGGTCGACAAGGCAGAACAAAGTTTGTCGGACGTTGAATCGATCGCCACGGAAAAAGGTGGCTATGTGGAGACCTCTACTCTCCAAGAACACGAGGACGGAACAAAGTCCGGCTATGTCACGATCCGCGTCCCTGCCGACCAATACGACATCACGATGGCCTCTGTGAAAGAACTTGCCGTGGTCGTTGAACGGGAAACGAGTAGTGCGGAGGACGTCACCGAGCAGTACATCGACTTGGCGGCACGGCTCAAGAATGCCCAAGCACAAGAAACTCGATACGTGGAAATTCTCGATGTCGCCAAGACGGTCGAGGAGATTCTCCAGATCGAGTCGGCACTGGGAAACATCCGCGGCTACATCGAGTCCTTGCAAGGCCAACTCAACTACCTCGATAGCCTGACTGGTTTCTCAACGATCACCATTTCCCTCTCTGAAGAGCCGATTATCACCATCGGTGGCAAAGAGTTTCGACCTGGTACCAGCGTGAAGGAAGCGGCGCAAGCCGTTGTCGCAATCGCACAATGGCTCGTAACCGCGATCATCTGGATCCTGATCGTGGGTGTGGGGGTCGGCGTGCCGCTGGCGCTTATCGGATGGCTCATTTGGAAAGGCATAAGACGAGTAAAAAATCGGTAACCTTCCTGGTAGCCGCGGGCTTTAGCCCGCGTCCGGCGCAGGCTGCCTGCCCGCCAAAGCTTCAGCGGCGGCGGGAAGCCCGGGGCTACCACAAAATCCGAGCCATAACTCGGATTTTTGATAAGAAAAATCCTGCTCCACTACCGGTCAGTAGCAAGAGCAGGGCAGGGGGTCAAGGTTCAAGTAGCATTCTTGATCACTTCCACGGCACGGCCGCCCACGGAGCCGAGCGGGACCGACAGATCGCCGGCAGCGATCCTGCCGACGAGCACCTCACCGGCGAAGGCGCCGGCGCGAAGGGCGCCCAGGCCGTAGCGCGTGCGCAGCCAACACCAGGTGCTGATGTCGAGACGCTCGCCCGTGAGGTCGCGGTGCGTCCGGTACACGATGACATACTCCTCCAGGCAGAGGAGCTTCACCGCGGCCGTGAGGTCGTTCCAGCTCGTGTTGAGCCGGGGGCAGGCGCCGGCCACCTCCGCGGTGAACCAGTAGCCCTGCGCGGCGTCCTCCCAGCCGACCTTCGCGCGGTCGGCTTCGTTGGCAACGGTCCAGTGCTTACCCTGGCCGTGGGCGGACATCCACGTGGCGTAGGTCATCTGGGCAGTTGCCGGGCGGTAGAACAGCTCACGGCCTTCGCGGCGCCACCGCTTGTAGGTGGTGTTGGAGACGTCGGGCTTGGGAACCGAGATCCCGAACCCGCGCGCGCGGAAGTTCGCCTCGATGGCCGCGCAGCGCTCCTCGGCGAGGTCGATCTTGGGCTTGTGATCCTTCTTCCCGATCCTTGACCGAACTTCGACCTCGCTGGTGCCGTCGATGATCGACTGCAGAGCGATGTGGGCGATCGGATCAGTCGTAAATCAGTGGGGCTTCCCTGGTGAGAAGACAGAAAAAGCACTACGTTATGGGTAGTGCTTTTTCTGTTCTCTAACCGCTTGTCGTTTTATGGAACTTCTTCAACAGCTCGTCGGATGGATGCTTCCGTCAGGAACCCTTGAATGGTTTGACCTCACGGACACACAAGGGACGCCGACAGAACTGTGTGTGATCCTCACCGAAAAGAACAACCCACCACTCACTCCAGAGCTTCAAAACAGAAAGGTCGAGTCTAAAGGATTCAAGGACATCACCATCACCGACTTTCCCGTGAGAGGAAGACGCCTCACGCTCACGTTCCGTCGACGGTATTGGCAAGTGGAAGGAATGCCGTCCTACCTCAAGCGAGACATACGCCTGTGTGCTCCAGGCACGACTCTCAGTGTCGAGTTTGCGGATTTTTTAAAAGACGCAAGCAGAGACAAACGCCACTTCTTTGGCGTTGATAGCCACATGGAACAACCTGGATCCAAAAACATTTGAACGCCAGTACAAAGACCATCTGAGCGGGTTCCACCAGTGGGATCAGAAAGACCATGCCGACGAATGGTTGGTGTTTGAAGAAAATATTGGCACACACCTCTCGCTGGATGAGACGAGCATTTCAAACGGCGAGCTCTATACGGTACTCACCAACAAAGCCGGTAAGGGAGGGAGAGGATCTCTTGTGGCCCTGGTGGAAGGCACAAAAGCAGAAGATATTTCCAAGGTTTTTAACAAGATCCCCCTGACAGCTCGTTTGAGGGTACAGGAAGTCACATCGGACTTCTCATCCTCCATGGAGAATGCCGTTCTGACCTCGTTTCCTTACGCCCGTCTGACCACTGACCGTTTCCATGTCCAGTGCCTCGTGACGGAAGCCTTGCAAGAAATGAGGGTACGTCTTCGCTGGAAGGCGATTGAAGAAGAGAACAGGGCGGTGAAACAGGTGAGACAAAACGGGAAACGCTACACGCCAGAGGTCTACGCAAACGGAGATACAAAAAAACAGCTCCTTGCCAGAAGTCGCTATCTTCTTTTCAAACCAAGTTCTCAATGGACCGACCGTCAGAAACAACGAGCGGTTGTTTTGTTTGAACTCTTTCCAGAACTCCAGACAGGTTATGATCTCACCATGTGCTTTCGAGGAATCTACGAGACATCCAAGACCCGCGAGGAAGCACAACGTGGGTTTCAAGACTGGTTTCAACGGGTTGATGCCTCAAAGTTTGATTCGTTCAAGACGGCCGCCCACTACCTGGAAGACCACCTGCCAACCATCCTCAACTACTTCCCAGACCGTTCCACCAACGCCTCTGCTGAATCCTTCAATGCCAAGCTCAAAGGGTTTCGTGCTCTGCTTCGTGGCGTCACAGACAAGAAGTTCTTCCTGTTTCGTGTTGCCAAACTTTACGGCTAAACCTGGCTACCCCCACCAATTTGCGTGTGATCCGGGCGATCGCGGCCTTGATGGGATCGCGCAGGGCGTGTCGCTGTGCTTCCTCAAACTGGCGCCGAAGCGCCAACTCGTCCATGGCTTCCATGGCTTTCTCCTGTTTGTGCCCATGTCGCGCCGGAGCGCTGAGGCACGGTTTGCCCCAAATTCCAGGCACAATGCCCGGATCGGAACCAACGAAAAGTACTCGAAACCTGGGTTTTTGTCAAGCAATTTGGTATGATCCTCACACTATGACAAAGCAGAAGGTGAAATTTGGCATCAACCGCGAGGCATTTCTTGTCCGCGAGCTTTTCGACGACAAAAAGCTCAAGCAGATTCCGACACGCAACGGCTATGGCGAGGGACTCGTAGAAGCAGGCAAGGCCGACAAGAGCATCGTCGTCTTGTGCGCGGACCTCACCGAGTCGACACGATCGCTCGCATTCAAAGAAGCGTTCCCGGATCGCTTCGTACAGATGGGCGTCTCCGAGCAGTCGATGGCCTCCATCGCGGCGGGTATGGCCATGGCTGGTAAGACGCCGTTTATCTCCAGCTACGCGTGTTTCTCGCCAGGTCGTAACTGGGAACAGATCCGCACGACCGTCGCGCTCAACAACACGAACGTCAAAATCGCCGGCGCCCATGCGGGAGTCTCCGTGGGGCCAGACGGCGCCACACACCAGATGGTCGAGGACATCGCGATCATGCGGGTCATGCCCAACATGCGAGTGTTCGTCCCATGCGATGCTGTTGAGACACGCAAGATGACACTCGCCGCGGCCAAACTCGAAGGGCCATGCTACTTGCGATTTGCTCGCGAGAAGTCGCCTGTCTTCACCACCCCAAAAACCCCCTTCAAAGTCGGACGAGCGGAGGTGTACCGTCACGGTAGTGACCTCACCATCATCGGCACCGGTCCCCTTCTCTACGAAGCGCTCCTTGCCGCGGAAATGCTCTCCAAAGATCACGGCATTGAGTGCCGTGTCGTGAACATGCACACCATCAAACCGGCTGACGTGAAGATGATCGTCGCGTGCGCAAAAGAAACAGGCGCCATCGTGACAGTTGAAGAGGCACAGGCCGCTGGCGGACTGGCAGGTGTGGTCGCCGAGACACTCGCGCTCACCTTGCCTGTCCCCATGGAACGCATCGGCGTCCCGGATCGATTCGGCGAGAGTGGAAGCCCTCGAGAACTCCAAGAAGGACTTGGCCTCACCGCGCCTTTCATCGCTTTGGCCGCCGACCGCGTCTTGCAACGCAAACTCGGCAAGCGTGTCCCGGAGATTCCCGCCCACATCACGGCCGCCCACGAGAAACTCGTCGCCATGCAAAAGGCGATCATGAAAAAATATGTCTGACTGTCTCTTCTGCAAAATCGTCGCCGGAGAAATTCCCTGTCACAGGGTGTGGGAGGATGATTCTCATCTCGCGTTCCTGGACATCAACCCGATTCACGAGGGGCACACGCTCGTCATCCCCAAGACGCACGTGCCGTATCTCTTTGACCTAGGCGACACGGATTACCAGTCGTTGCTCGCCGCGAGTAAAACCGTCGCCGCCAGACTCAAGGACGTCTTTCAAGTCCCTCGCATTGGCATGGCCGTCGAGGGCTTTGCCGTCGACCACATTCATATCCACCTCATGCCACTCACCGGTGTGGGCCAACTCGACCCAAGCCTCGCTAAACCCGCTGATCACTCAGAGCTGGCCAAACTCGCAGAGCGTATCCGCCAGTAAAGAGCCCCAAGGGCTCTTTTTTGTTATACTGTAAACACTATGGCCAAGTCTTCCTACGACCTCATCACCATCGGCGATATCAAACTCGACACCTTTGTCGTCTTGGACGAAGCGAATATCTCTTGTGAGCTCCGCATGCCTGAGTGCAAATTGTGTCTGGACTACGGAGCCAAGATCGACGTGGATGTCGTCGATTCGCAAATTGCCGGCTCGGCTCCCAACGTCGCGGTCGGTCTTGCACGCATGAAAAAAAAGACGTCGATCCTTTCGGTCATGGGGGAAGACACAACACGCCCGCTCGCCATCGAGCATCTCAAACGTGAAGGCGTGGACACATCACTCATCGAAATCATCAAAAAAGAAAAAAGCACCTTCTCCGTCGTTCTCAACTACAAGGGTGAGAAAACGATCCTCACCGGCCACATCAAGCACCAGTACCATCTTCCCAAAACATTTCCCAAACCGGCGTGGCTCTACGTGGGCGAGATGGGCGAGGGGTACGAGAAGGTCTACAAACAAGTCATCGACTACGCCAAGCGCGATGGCGTCCTCATCGCGATGAACCCGGGAAGTATTCAAATAGAAGAACACAAGCAGTCGCTCTACGACGTGTTCCCGTACCTTGACGTCCTGTTCGTGAACCGCGAAGAAGCACAAATCCTTACCGGCGAACAATCACTTGAGATTCACAAGCTCGCCGGTGCCTTGTTCAAGCGCGGTCCCAGGCACGTGATCATTACCGACGGCAAAAATGGTGCGTACGAGTATGGCGGACACGAGCTGCGCTTCTGTCCCATCTTCCCCGGGAAACTCGTGGAGGCAACCGGTGCTGGCGACTCCTTTGCGAGCGGGTACCTTGGAGCGCTCATGCACAAGGAATCTTGCTCCGAAGGTTTGCGCTGGGGCGCGGTCAATTCGTCCTCCGTCGTGGGCTTTGTCGGTCCAACAAAGGGTCTCCTCTCGGCCACGGAAATCCGCAAACGCCTCAAAGCAAAACCCAACTTCAAAGTAAAAACGGTTTAGTATGCTCGTCACCCTCAAACAAATACTCGACAAGGCCGACCGTCGACGCTATGCCGTGGGCGCGTTTAACATCAACAATCTCGAAACCCTCCAAGCGGTCATGGATGCGGCAGAGGCTGAACGCTCGCCGGTCATTTTGTCGACCTCCGAAGGCGCGATCGACTACGCCGGCATGGAGGAACTCGCGAGCCTCGCGCACATCGCCGCGCGCAAAACCAAACTCCCCGTCGTGTTCCATCTCGATCATGGCAAGAACGAGGCGCTCGTCGTGGAAGCCATCAAGAGCGGGTGGTATACGAGTGTCATGTTCGATGGCTCGTCTCTCCCATTCAAGGAAAACATTCGGCACACAAAAAACATCGCTGAGATGGCGCACAAGCGTGGGATCAGCGTGGAGGCGGAACTGGGTGCGATCGCTGGAATCGAGGACTTCGTCTCGGTAAAGGACCGCGACGCACATCTCACCGATCCAAAGCAGGCACGCGAGTTTGCGCGGGCGACGGGATGTGACGCGCTCGCCATCGCTGTTGGCACCAAGCATGGGGCCTACAAATTCAAGGGCGAAAGCAAACTCGACTACGATCGTCTCAAGAGAATCGCCGAGGCCGTCAACGTCCCACTCGTTCTCCACGGCGCCTCGGGTGTGCCGGCAAACATCAAACGCATCTGCACCCAATACGGCTGTGAGATCTCAAGCGCGAAAGGTGTATCAGACGCGAGTGTGAAGAAGGCCGTGACGTTGGGCGTGCGCAAAGTGAACGTCGATACCGATCTGCGCCTGGCGTTTGACGCCGGCATCCGCAAGTTCCTCAAGGAGCGCCCAGAGGTCATCGACCCGCGCGAAATCTTGAAACCGGCAAAAGAGCTCATGACTAAAGTCGTGAGACATAAGATGAAAACGCTCGGGAGCAGTGGGAAAGCTTAACCAAACACCTCGTCATTGCGAGGAGCGAAGCGACGAAGCAATCCTGTAATGAACAGATTGCTTCGCTAGCGCTCGCAATGACGGGGACTCTTAGAGACTAAAGAAAAGACCACCCTTCGACTTGGCCAGCATGGCTGACCTCGCTCAGGGTGGTTTCGTTTTCGCGCTACGCCTTGATCGGGTAGCGGATGATGTAGAACGTCCCGTTCACGAAGTGCCATCCGAAGACGCCCTCTTCCGTGGGGACGAGCCGGTCGAACGGGGTGTAGAGGGGGTGCGAGTCGACCACCAGCCTGGAGGACTAGAACACAACCACGAAGCGGAAGACGGCATTTGGTGGGTGGCTACGCAACCAGTAACTGCCGACGTAGGCGAGATCACGGTAACCGTATCCTCCCACAACGCATCCTTCAAGGTGACCATGGACGTTCGCAGTCCACTCAACCGAATTGGTCGTATTCGGAACCTGGAGAGAAACATCGGTGTTGAAGGCGAGCCAATGGAAGATGTTGCACATGAGATTGGAGACCTCAACGGACTGGATACGGGTTGTTCCGCCAAGAGGATTGAGGACTTCCATCGCCATTGGGAGGATGTCACTGAGAAGGTTGTCGTCCGCTTCAGGATCACCCGAAAAGGGGTGTCCAAGCCGGCTATCCAGGCCGATCGCATCCAAGAGACGGTCGTCTTGACGGATGTGTCGCGGGAAGTCGGGCTTGCGGATGACTTCGTATGCGATCCAGCGACCTGGTAGCCCGATGCGCGGATCAGTGGTGGCACCAGGGATATACCGTCTCCAGTTTGGCTTGACGAAGCTCTTGGGGTAGTCCTTCTCTTCCCAGGCTGGGACGAAGAAGAGCATGAGCTGGAACCTCTTCATGAGCCGACGCTGGGCGCGGTTGAAATCCGGAGGCTCGGGTACATGCACCTTTGGGCTCCCATCCAGCTCTTGCAGGGTGTCGTAGACGGTCTGCATCCAGGCGTGAAGATGTAGCTTCCACTCACGGCCGGTGAGCTTGGGGTATCGAAGGGACTTCATCCTCTCGACAGGAGGTCGATCGACTAGGGTCTTCGACGCGTTGCCGCTGATCCGATCAATCAGCCTGCGAAACCACTTGAAGATGAGCATAGTCTCTCCGTATGCCGGTGATCAGTTTAACTGACCTGTGTCAATGCAAAACAGGCGATTTCCTGCCGTGCAAACGACTCGAAAATCTACGCTAGTTTGGCGGAAAAGTCAAGAGTTTGATACTATATTCTTGTATGTTTTCTGAATTTCTCGCCCAAAAAATGGGCATGGCAAAATACAAAATCCTCGAGGATAAAACTTACTACGGTGAAATCCCTTCTCTTCAAGGCGTTTGGGCAAACGCCAAATCATTGGAGGATTGCCGGACTGCGCTCAAGGAAGTACTCGAAGATTGGGCTTTGTTAAAAATCCGAGCCCACGAGCCAGTACCCGGACTGCGGATCAAATTTGATCGTCGCGGTGTGAGAAAGTATGCCTAAGAGCATCTCGTGGAGGAAGTTTGTGCAGATGCTCCGACTATTTGGATTCGACGGTCCGTACTCTGGCGGCCGTCATTTGTTTATGACCCGAGGCACACTGAAACTCCACATCCCCAATCCCCATCACGGTGACATTTCCAAACATCTTCTCTCTGAAATTCTGCGACAGGCAGAAATCCAACCCCAAGAATGGAACAAAAATATCAACGACTAACTATGTACGACATCATCACCATCGGAGCGGCGACACGGGACGTCTTCCTGATCTCCCCCGCCTTCGTCGCCATCAAGTCCAAAAAATTTGCGACGGGCGCGGGCGAGTGCGTGGCACTCGGATCCAAAATCGAAGTGAGCGACCTTGTGCTGACCACCGGTGGTGGGGCGACCAACGCCGCCGCGACATTTGGCTCTCTTGGGTTCCGCACAGCGACGATCTGCCGAGTGGGAGATGACTCACCTGGCAAGGACGTGGTCGAAGATCTCTCGCGCTTTGGCGTCTCCACGCACTTGGTGCGCATGATCAAGGGAGCCGACACCGCCTACTCGACCATCCTCACCATGAAGGATGGTGAGCGTTCGATCCTTGTCTTCCGGGGCTCCAGTGCCCACTTTGTCGCGCGCGACATCCCTGAGGCGTCCCTCAAAAATACCAAGTGGGTCTACCTCACGAGTCTGGGCGGCAACCTCGTCCTCGCAAAAAAAATTATCTCGACCGCGCACAAGGCAGGCGTGAAGGTCGCGTGGAATCCAGGCAAGAAAGAACTCGAAGGCGGGCTCAAGACGTTTGCTCCCCTGCTCCCCCTCGTGGACGTGCTCAACATGAACCTGGAGGAAGCAACCCTGCTCACGGGAAAGAAAAAGCTCCCCGATATTTTTCCCCTCATCCATAATGACGGCCTGGTGCGTCTTGTCACCGACGGCACCAACGGCGCTACGGTGTACCGCGACGGCTGGATGGCACACACCGCGACGACAGGAGTGAAATCGATTTCTCGAACAGGTGCGGGTGACGCGTTTGGTTCAGGGTTCGTGGCAGGACTCATGAAAACCGATGACCTCATCGAGGCTCTCAAAGTCGGCATGGTGAATGCCGAATCGGTCATCCAAAGCTATGGACCCAAGAATGGCATTCTCACGACGTGGCCATCCATGCTTAAAAAGAGACAGGTCAAGATAACCATTCCATGATAACCACCCCTAACCCCTCTCTTCGAGAGCCTGAGGGCTCCTCAGAGCCTCGAACGGCCTTGAAAAGGAGGGGGACCGAAGTATGACCACATCTGTTTTTCTCACACGTGAAATCCCCGACGAAGGGATTAAGATGCTCAAGCGTGCGGGGCTCAAGGTTGAGATCTATGAAGGCGACAAACTGATCCCTCGTCGCGAACTGCTCCGCCGCGTCAAAGGCAAGGACATCATCCTCTCGATGCTCACCGAAAAAATCGACCGCGAGGTGATGAACGCCGCTGGGCCTTCGCTCAAGATGATCGCCAACTACGCGGTGGGATTTGATAACGTCGACTTGAAAGAAGCCGCGAAGCGCAACCTCATCGTCACCAACGCCGCGCATCCCAATGTCTCCGAGACCGTCGCGGAACACGCGATCGCGCTCATCTTTGCGCTCGCCCATCGTATCGTCGAAGCTGATCATTACACCCGCAACGGCAAGTACAAGGGCTGGGAGCCGCAACTCCTGCTGGGGACGGATATCGTCGGCAAGACGCTGGGACTGATTGGCGGCGGTGCCATCGGCAGCATGGTCGCCCGCCGCATGCATGATGGATTCGGCGTGAAGATCATCTACACCGACGTCAAACGCAATCCCAAATTTGAAGAAGCCTATAAAGCCGTGTTCAAAACGCAGACACAACTCCTGCGCGAAGCGGACTTTGTCTCACTTCATGTCCCGCTTCTGCCATCGACCCGCCACCTCATCAATGACAAAGCGCTCGCGCTCATGAAGAAGACCGCCTACCTCATCAACACCGCGCGCGGGCCGGTCGTCGACTCTGCGGCTTTAGTGCGAGCGCTCAAGAAAGGAAAAATCTCCGGAGCCGGGATCGACGTGTTTGAAGGAGAGCCACAATTTGCTCGACGCAAGGCCGACGCCGATTACCTGCAACACGCCTGGAACGTTATCCTCACGCCCCATACCGCCAGCGCCACCATCGAAACACGACAGGCCATGGGACGAACCGCTGCTGAGAATATTCTGGCATTTGTGAGAGGAAAAACTCCACCGAACATTGTCCGACGGGCCTAAAGGCCCTATGAAATTTTCATAGGGCCTTTAGGGGCGTCGATGAATATAAAACGACGGAGCTAGTCCGTCGTCGTGGCGGCCGCGAGGGCCGCTTTTCGTTCTTCGTAGGCCGTGCGAGCGGCCTGGTCCTGTGCGTACAGCGTGGGCCAGACGCCTTCCTCGACCTGCGTGCGGAACGCGGGGTCGAAGAGCACACCGTAGATCCACTCGTACTTGATGAGGTAGAGCCGGGTCTCGGTGGGGAGCTGGACGCAGGACTCCTCCCGCCAGGAGTCGCCACACGTCTGGATCGCGTCGATGACCCTCGAGATCTTGGCATTATAGCCACCGGCCATGACGAGCCGCCGGTTGGCGTCGTTCTCGAGCAGGTGGGTGCGATGCACCGAATCCTTGACCGCCCACCACTCGTTGTCGGTGTGGATGATCATTCCCTTGATCGACGTGTGGTGATCAGTGCGCCCATCCACGTCGTCTTCCGGGAGGTCGGCGCGCGAATATTGGTCGCGCAGATCCCTGTAGGTCTTGGGCATGATCTGCCCGATGCCACGCGCGCCCGTTCGGGACTTGGAGAATGAGAAGCTCCTCCACCGGTTGAGACCGAGCGTCACGAGCGCCCGGTCGACCATGAGCAGGCGGTCGACTTCTGTCCCCTCCGCGAACCACGTGTCCGACCACATCTGCTCCGTGAGGATCAGCGTGATCACGTGGTCGGGGGTACCGAAGTCCGTGACGAGTCGGCCCTCGATGAACAGGCTGCACACGTCCTTGGCGCGCAGTTCGTACCACGCGGCGAGCACCGCGTCGTGCAGGTACTCGAGTCCCGCCTGCCTCAGCTCGGGCGTGTTGAGGCGGGTCGAGTACGGGACGTAGGTCGCTCCATCGGTACCATCAGGACCGTCGCCGGGGACCGTGGTGCGGATGGCGACAGCCGTCAAGCCAGGAGGCGCGCTGATGACGAACGGCGGGTTCACGCCGCCGTCGCAGGCGCCTTCGCGCTCGCAGGTGACGGTGAAGCCCGCCGGAACGGTCGACTTTCCACCGTAGACCTCGACGACCTTGAGCTGTCCCGTCTCATCGACGGCCGCGACGAGGTAATCCCCGAAGCACCGCTTCCAGCCGAGCTGGATCGCCTTCTCCGGGACGCACCTCTGCTTGTCCAGGCGCAGGCCAGAGACCAACTCGGTGCCGCGGCGGACCGCGTCGACGAGCTTCTCGGGGACGTCGGGGAGACGCTGTGGGCCCGGGGGGACGTAGGCCGTGTACCCGTCGATCTGGACGGAGACGGCCGGGGGCGGAGGGGGGATCTGAGGAGCCGGAGGGAGTTCCTCCTTCCCGCAGGACCGCACCGCCATGACCAGCAGCGCGACGATGAGCGTCGTCACCGCGGCGGCGGCGAAACCCTTCAAGAATCGGGACATGTTCCGGTCTCCTGTCTTTGGGCGGGATGCCCGCAGAACCGAAAAAGATACGCGAAAATAGGGATTTTGTCAACCAACCGCCGGGAGTCGCGTTGACGATGAACCCCATGATTGTTATGATTTCGCCGTTCTCAACATAGGGGCCAATAGCTCAGTTGGTAGAGCACCTGCTTTGCAAGCAGGGGGTCTGGGGTTCGAGTCCCCATTGGTCCACCACGTAAAAACGACAGCTCGTCTGTCGTTTTTACGTTATAATGGATTCATTATGAAACGTCTGTTCGCGGTTCTTTGTTGCGTGAGCCTGCTTACCCCGGGTCGATTTGCGTCTGCATACCACTCAACCACGATCCTCGTCGAATCGCTCGACGGCAAAATCTCCTTTGCGATCGCCAATGCGAATGATATCTCTGGAGCAAGCCTGGCTCTGGCCGATCTTGGCGATGATGGCGTTCCCGAAATCATCGTTGGGAACGGGATGGGGCAGGAACCCCGCGTACGAGTCCTGCGACAAGACGGAAGCGAGGTCGGAAGTTTTCTCGCCTACGATGCGGCCCTTGGCGTGGGAGTGAACGTGATTGCCTGCGACCTCACGGGAGACGGCTATAATGAAATCGTCGTTTCTCCTCAGCGCGGCGGCGGGCCACATGTGCGTGTGTTCAACCGCATGGGTGAGGCGATCGATGGAGGTGGATTCTTTGCCTACGACGAGGCGATGCGATCAGGAGTGAATCTTGCGTGTGGTGATCTCATGGGAGACGACCGAGCTGAACTCGTTACGCTTCCTGCCGCCGGTGGTGGACCTCATGTGCGCGTCTGGTCATGGGATAACGGTCAACAACTCGTAGAAAATTTTTTCGCGTTCCATGCCGATGATCGTTCGGGGCTCGTCGGTGTTGTACACGATCGTGCACTCACGCTCGCACAACAATTCACTTCCACACCAACCCTCAAGACCCTAGTTATCCACACCTCTCTCACAACAACTTCGGAAAAAAAAATTTCGATTGATGGCCTCGGCGTTGAGACGCTCGCATTCGTGAGTGACGAACTCTATCTTTCAACGAGCTCAAGCTCAACGCTCTACAACATCACCCAGGATTCAACAACGACGCTCGCACAAGAGCACCCGTCTCTCGCGAGTTTTGACGATGAACTCATTTTCGCTCCCGGCCGATTTCTGTTCGACGAGACAACCGAGGAACAGCGCATTGAAGTCGATGTCTCGCAACAGCGACTGTACGCATTTGAGCACGGAATTCTGCGGAATTCCTTCCTGATTTCGAGCGGACTGAACAACTCTACGCCTATCGGAACGCATTCCGTTTTGGAAAAAGTTCCACTCGTTCACTACGCGTGGTACTACGGAGCAGGTGATGCGCGTAACTATGATCTGGGGTGGATTCCGTACAACCTCCGCTTCTATCCGCACATCTATATTCACTACGCGCCGTGGCATAACAACTTCGGTCATCCGATGTCGCATGGATGTGTGAACGTGAACCTCACAAACATCCAGTGGCTGTACGATTGGGCGCGTGTCGACATTCCGGTGGAGATAAAATCGTAACACACTCTTGTTGCAAATTTTTTTTTCTTCTACAATGAGGACATCGGAGATGAAGCGCGTCCTTCATCAACGACACTAACTGCACGTTCATTAATTTCAAGTGCAGTGCTCGATCGAGCACGTTAACTTTTCACCTCAAGGAGGAACCAACGAGGTTCTGACTGGTGACACACGTCATCAGGGAGGTGATTCAGAACACATCTATGGCAGCAAAGAAGCGAAAGGCCGCAAAGAAGCCTGCAAAGCGCAAGGTAGCAAAGCGCAAGGCAGTAAAGCGACCTGCAAAGCGCAAGGCAGCAAAACGCCGACTCTAGTCAAATAAAAAACACTCTCCGACGACGCGTAGGAGAGTGTTTTTTATTCAGAGGAGACTGGATTGTTTTGGTGATGGCGGCCCTTGCTCTCCAAAAATTTTGACCGTTCCGTAGATCCCATCGTATCCGGGTTGAATCTTGAGATCGCCGGCTCGCATTTTTTCGATCGCGAGCGCGAGGTTTGGATTCAGCGCTGTCTGACGAATCGTCTCGATCGGTGTATCGAGCAATAGAGTGAACTCGTCCGCAAGTTCATCGGTAAGGCGCAGATATTCCGTCTCAACTTTCTTTGATTGTGTCGACGAGACCCCCATGACCTCGGCAATGATCTCGGCGAGCGGAACGATCGACTTGAATGGAATCTTACGATTCGAGATGGCCGTCGCGTCGCGATCCGCAAGTTCCTCGACACGATGGTGAACGCCTAGCGTGAGAGGACGACGACACGACGGACAGCGCTCACCAAGCCGTCGCGACTCGATAGGACCACACGAGAACTTACACGTGGCGCACCCGTCAAAGTGATACTTCCCTTCTTCGGGATAGAACTCAATCGTGTACTTGAACCGGCTCGCGTCCTTCTCGCGTAGTACGCGCACAAACTCGTCAAACGTCGGTGGCGCATCAAACTCGAATACGTTTGCCTCACGCCCAAGGTTGCGTGGTGAGTGCGCATCTGAGTTGGAAACCATCACAACCGAATCAAGGCTCGAAATCTGCCAATTCATCATGGGACTTGATGAAAGCCCTGTCTCGATGGCGTAAATATACTTGCTCATCGATCCGAAACACTCCTCGAGCGAATCAAATCCCGACTTACTCCCAAATACCGCGTACCACGGCGTCCAGGCGTGAGCGGGAATGACGATGATCTTCTCGTCGATGTCCTTGAGAAGCTTGTACAAATCTTCCGAGTCGATCCCAAGAATCGGTCGACCATCAGCCTTGAGATTGAATCCTCGACGATTGAACTCAGCAATGACCTTCTCGCAGGTTTCAACCGACGGCGAGAACACGAGGTTATGTACACGCCGCGTCTTATCGCCCTTCTTGTAAATCTGACTCACTTCCTGCACGAGCATGAACTCGGTTCCGGTCCCAGCTCCCCTCCTTTTGAAGGAGGGGTCGGGGGTGGTTATCGTCTTTAGGCGAAATATCCCCTGTCTCTCCTCCACGAGATTCTCCTTGATGTGCGCGAACCACGCCGGATGCGTCCAATCTCCCGTCGCGACAATATCGATCCCTTTGCGCGCGCACCACGCGTCGATCACAGGTAACTCAAGTTGCTTCGAGCACGCTCGAGAGTATTTTGAATGGATGTGCCAGTCGACAATAGTGCGCATACGACAAAGATTTCAAACCGCGCGCCGCCAGTATTCTTGCAGCGAATCTTCAGCTAGATAGCGCTCGAGAATGTCACGATATCGTTTGTATCTCCACTCCTGCAGTTTTGGCATTCGATGATTCTGGACAGCCCACCAATTTGCTTTTAAGAAAAACAGGTCGTCAAAATAGTCATTGAGGTCAAAGGTTCTTGTTGGTGTCTTGAGAAATCGGCATTCTGAGAGATACTGTTCAATTTGTTTTTCAGTAAAGTTATAGAGCTGGAAAAACTCATACGCTTGATGGTTTGGAAACCAAAACGGGACGGTGATGGCTGTTACCAAATCATATCCTAAAGGTCCTTCAAAATGATCACCGAAATCGATGACACCGCGTTCCATGATATTGTGAGAAGTAAAGTCGCCGTGAGTCAGGCAGATCGGTAAATCAGCAATTCGTTTTTCCGCCTTTTCCCAGGCAGAGTGAATTTGCTCCCGAACATCCGGTAGCTCTTCCTCCATTCCATCTTCTCCGACAGCTTTGGCTAAGACGTCGAAATCATATGTTCGAATCTCACTCGTTCGAGCCTGCGCATCTCTCATGGCTCCCACTTGTCCCAACCAAAGCTCAAATGATTCGCTGGAAATTTCACCGAAAGACTCGACATCACGACGAAAACGCTCAGAGGCATGATGGTCTCCAATTGATTCCTCCATCCAGTACTCCAAACCACCCTTCTCTCCTTCTTTAACAATTTTTGCCACGGGGAAACCAAGCTCAACAAGTCGTCTATGAAAACTAAGCTCCTCCGACACAAGCCCTCGGTCACCAATACGAAGATAGAGACTTCTATCTGAGTTGGTATAAATACCGACACCTCGCTGACGCTCAAGAACCTTGTCGTAAGTAACCCCCCCAATCATTATCTGACTGCTAGTTTGTTCTGTTTCTGGCGATTCCATAAATCGTTCGTCAATTACGAGGAAATAGTTTACCAAATTCCTTCCATCCAGTCTCTTTTGCATTTTTCCAAAAAGATGGTAACCTAAAGTTGAACCTATTTTAAATATGAAATTCATTTCAACCAAGGAATTAAGAACAGATCTACCGGCGATTCGAAAACAGCTTGCAAAAGGGCAGGAGTTTTTTCTTATTTATCAAAGTAAGCCCATCGCGAAAATTTCGCCCATCCAGGATCAATCAAACGGAGATGTCACATTCGTCGATATTGAACGAGCGGCCATAGAGGACATGGGGGATGACTTTTTGACACAAAAAGAAGTGGACTATTACCTTTCACTGCCAGACTATGAGACAAGGTGAAATATACGTCGTCAAATTTGATCCGAGCATCGGACACGAATACAAAAAGACACGACCGGCGATTGTTATTCAATCCGAGGAGATCTCCGGTATTTCATCACTGGTCACGGTCATGCCTATTTCTTCCCGTGTCGATAAATACCAAGACCCGGACATCCCGATTGCGAAAGACGAAAAAAATCGACTTGCTCAAGACTCGGTGATCATGGTGCGGCAAATCTCGACATTCGACTACTCAAGATTTCTGCGAAAAATTGGCGAAGCCAACAGTCCTACTCTGCGCAAAGTACGTGGCTATTTACGAAAACATTTTGCCCTATGAATCTCTCCGAGTACCAAAAGAAAGCCTCAACGACTGCCCTATACCCTAACGCAGGGAACAATCTTTACTATCCAGCTCTGGGTCTTGGCGGCGAAGTGGGTGAGGTACTCAACAAAGTTAAAAAGGTCATGCGTGATCATGGAGGAACGGTCACGGATGAGTATCGCGAGACTCTTCGAAGCGAATTGGGAGACGTACTGTGGTATGTCTCTGCACTTGCTGGAGAACTGAACTTGAATCTCGATGACATCGCACAAGCGAACATCGAAAAACTATTCTCGAGAAAAGAACGTGGAACTTTGGTTGGCGACGGGGATAATCGATGAATTCAACCTATGATAAAGGCAATAATCTTTGACATCACAGGCGTGCTTTTCCCTCATCAACCATGGATAGGCGTCCGTCCGACACATGAAGAACTAATGAAAATAAAGCGGCTCGCTACCGATGTTTATGATCAGAAAAAGATGTCAAAAAAATACTTAAAGAAAAAACTTTTTGAAACGAATAGACCACATGAGGAGCTGGAAGCAATCTATAATAGTTTAACGATAATCGACCAAGATCTTTTTGATCTTATCAAGAAATTATCAAAAAAGTACGATATTTATGCAATGGCCAATGAAGTTCAAAAATGGACCGACATTAGAAAGGACATCACTCGCTTTGATAAATATTTTACGAAACTATTTATCTCGATAGAGGTTGGCCTACGGAAACCTAATGAAGATTTTTATACCTTTTTTCTTAGCGAAACCGGATTAGAACCACATGATTGTCTTTTCGTAGACGATAAAAAATCAAATGTTGAAGTAGCCGAAAAACTTGGTTTCCATGGGTTCACATATAAAGACTACAAAAATTTTCGAGAGTTTATCGATAAAAAAGCCTTGCTCGAAAATCTACGTTCAACTCGGTCTATGAAAAATTGCGTTAAGAAATCGAAATTAAATCCGTAGCTAAATCCACCTCAGAATTTCATCGTGGTCAACGATCGAGAAATCGGTCGTGTCCACGATTTTTATTTTTATCCCAAGAGGAAGCGGGATGAATGACTTGTTGAACCACCTTGCATCAAACTCTTCGAGAACCTCCTCGAGTGCGTCGTTGTGACCTGGATGCCGATGCGTGGTTGCTCGTTCGACAAAACGCTGACGCAAGATAGCGGGATCAGCCATCAGATGAACTTGGATAATCTCGGTATTGTAGAGCTCGACAAATTTCTCAAACCACGCCAGGTCATCGACATGAACAAACGGATTATCGATAATGACAGACTCGCCACGCTTGAGATACATCTCGACCACGCCCATGAAGAGCGGGAACGCGAGCGCCCCAATCTCGCGCGACCACTGACGGTCACGGAACTCGATCACATCAAACAGGTGTTCTTTGAGAAGATCCTTAGAAACGCGGTGATAGCCTGTGGCCGCTTGGATCTTGTCCGCGAGAACGCTTTTCCCTGTGGCCGGAGCTCCACCAATAACGATCAGCTTAGGAGCCATGTCGCTTGGTGAGAAGCTCCTCCGCAATCATGCGCTCCTCTTGGGTGTTAATGCCCACCGCCTCCTCCGGCGCGATAGTTAAGCTGGCAATGTCGTGGCCTTGCGCGACCGCAAGCTCCACGAGATCTGTTAAATAGTATTCACTCTTTGCGTTAAAGTTTTTGATCTGACCAATATTCGCCCAAAGCCACTTCGTGCTAAAGCAGTACAAGGCAGGATTCACTTCCGTGATCGCTTGCTCGCTCTCCATGGCGTCTTTGTACTCGCGGATCGCCATGATGTGGCGGTGCTTGTCGCGGACGATGCGTCCCCAGTGATAATAAATGGGCCACTCATCAAATGAAGGAACCGTTGTTGTCATCATCGACAAAACGCCCTCGCTCTTCTCATGTAATTGCGCAAGCTGTTGCAGAGTGACCGCGGAGATGAATGGGTGGTCTCCGTACAAAACAATGATCGCCTCGGCCTCATTCACGGCGTCACGACACACATTCACGGCGTGACCTGTACCCAACTGCTCGTCCTGAACGACATATTCGCATACGCCGTTCCACTCCTCACACAATTTGGGCTGATCAGGACCGATGACGATCACAGGAACACCGTCGACCCCAGAGGCCTTCACAGACTCATAGAGGTGCTGAAGGATCGGTTTGCCACCGATCGGGGTGAGCGCCTTAGGGAGCTCCTGCTTCATGCGCGTGCCTTTGCCGGCCGCGAGAATAATGAATCGGAATGTCATAAAAGCGCCTCTATGGTAGCAAGAAGCGCTTTTTTTACAAGGTTGACAACTAGGTAAACAAGATGGTGCCAATAACTCCTACCAACACCCCGAAGGTGAAAATAAAGACGTTTTTAAAGAGCTTACAGATCGTGCAGTCTTTTTTTGGTTGATCCATACTTTATGCTTTAGAATACTGCTCAAAAATGTGCTCTTGAAAACGTCGGAGCTTATTTTCAAGATCGGGAACAGATTCAGACACTCTAAATTGCATGATGGTTTCTCTAGATGGATCCTGAATGTCCACACCTACTCCTGTTTGAAGCAGACCATTTACATCATCCGGAGAAAGGTTGAACGTCGTTCGGTAAAAATCCTCAAACTTTTTCTTGTGTTGGCTAACAAAATCATCGAAAGATACGCCGGACTCTGTGTTACCAACCTCCTGATAGAACTTCATCACCAAATCCTGCGTGGATGCATCAAGAAGATCAATCTCCGATTGAACTTCTTGGCGTTTTGCATCATCAGGAAACCGTTCCGCTAACTCTTCTCTACCTTCAACAAGAAACATCCCAAGATCCAACAGACGTCCAAGATCCATGCCATCGACCTTGTTTTCTAGCCTTTTCAACTCCACGTAACTTTCAACCGCAAAACGAGGGAAGCCCAGTAGGAAACCAAGTACCACATCCCGTCGTTCCGACTCGACTGAAGCTACATTTTCAGTCACTGACAGAGCACTATTCCAACGAATCCAATCAGCGAACTCGGGTTCTTGTTCAACACGTCTTTGAACAGCTTCTTCATTAACAGCTAGCAGAGCTGACCCGTCATGATTCAATGACGCGTCAACATAAACAATCCCTTCTCGTTCATCATGAATCGGTAATTCAACCTCAAAACATGCTGGTTTAATACCGAGCTCGAGTGCCCTCATCTTCGAGCGCCTTTCTGCCTCGCTCACAACTTGCATGACCCAATATTCTGTTTCTGGTTGAACCTCAGTTGATTCTTCCTCTCTCTGTGAGCCAGGCCCCTCGAAACTTCGTGGTCTCATACCTAGATATTATACAAAACAAAAAACCCTTTGTCCTGGCGCGAGCCTCTTCAGGCGTCTAGGGACATGAAAAAACTCGTCCGCTCCTCCAATTCTTTTCCAAGTTTGGTTCCACGCAAATCCACACCAAGGTATTGTTTGACGTAATCCCTAAGCGGCATCTTATTGATCCTCTCCGAATCTACCACGCGTCCTTCTGCAACGCTGGCAGCAAATTGATACGCTCTCTTATGTCCAGGGTTTATCCCGAGCACATTCCCTGGCAACCTTGCTTCCAAAAGTTTTTGACCGCTCGGATCCAACTTTTTTGCTGTATCGACTCTCCGCTGCAGTTCAGACATGATCTCGTTGAGAACTACCTTCTTCTCAGCGTCCCCAAAAACTTCTTTGATATCATCTATCATACGGACGTCTGAGGAAGATAATTTTTTTGAAAGCTCCGAAAAACTCACGGGTGCTTTCTCGTCTGCGCCAACCACTTGTGTATCCTCTTCTGCCGAACGCGTCTGAGGACTCTCAACCTTTGCTGCCTCACGCCTCGAATCTGCACGTTTTGCGGCAGCCCGTGCGCCAGGCCGTTGTTCTCCAGAACCCGCAAGTGAATGAGCTTTTTGTCTAGCGGCATCGACGGCTTCCACGTGTTTCTTGTCTTTGATCTTGCCCTCAAGCCCGTCGATCAGCCCCTGGAGTTCGTGCAAAGACCGCATGACTTGAAAAGCGTCCTCGAACTTCTTATTGGCTTCCGCCGCGGACATTTCGTTGTCCATCCGCATCTGCTCGACTATTTCGCATGATTGTGAAAGTGATTGAGCCAGCAGAAGTTGCGTACGCTCAAGCCGTGATTTGAGATCTGAGGGATCCTCTTTTGCTAGCTTTGAAGCTCCCCCATCTTCATCAATGAGCTCAAGATCCATTCTCAAATTTTCCCTCAAGCTAGCAAAGACGGTGTCGGCCGGCAGCTTGTTCAACCGATCCTGAAGACTTTTAATCCCTGTTGTCGCCGTATCAGCACCATATCTTGGTTTTCCAAACAACTCTTTACCAAGCTCTCGAAACATTTTCTCAGACTGTTTGACACCCTCTCCTCCTTCCTGATCAAGCTGCACTCTGTCGGTGATGAAAACATCTAACGCCTCGGCCATTGTCCCAGTGACAAGACGCCGTTCGTCGTCGCCGAAAGGGGCTTCGTTGGGGTTCAAGGCCATGTCAGCAATGGCCTTCTCTTGTTGTCCAAGCAGATGGGCACGCTTCGGATCCCCGCTCTCTCTAGCCAATTTTTTTCTTGGCGCAAAAAAATCAGTTCCCGCATCATCAAGTGGCAAATTTTGGTGGTTCTCTTTTGGAGCCGGCGGTTTCATTTCTGTCGGCTTTGGTACGTCTGGACGAAATTCAGTTCTTTCGGACATAGATGAAAGATCACGCAGTTTAGGAGCATTACAGTCCGAGTTGCTTCAATTCCTCAATGGTTCCGGCCTTCACAATCATCCGTTGAACCTCGATCTTACCAAATCTCTCAGTCAGCAAACGTAAGATGGTTACGACTTCATCAATCATCTTCTTGAAGTTCTCCCTTGAGACTGCCCCCTCAACATCTTTCGTGTACTCCTGATAATACACGTCGTTATCAAGAGACTGACCGTACTCTTGATAATCCGCATCTCGGCCATCACGCAAGGCGATTTCATCATGGTAATAGGCGAATGCCTCATCCAACACCCTATGAACACCTTCCCTTTTCCCAGAATACGGATCAATCGAATGGCGCACCTCATGCCCGATGTAATCTCGATTCGCCGTACTAATGATGAGACCTGTTTTTGAGGTCGCCGACCCCTCCTTGAATATCTGTGGAGGAGCCATTATTCCACGAACTTTCTCAGCACCAGCACCCTGGAACTTTACCGCAAGTTTCTGGAATTCTGCAACGTCAGTAAAAAGAAGAGCCGGGCGAATAATCTCCTGATCGGCAATCTCTGAAGACGAAGCTGACGTCACCTCAACAAACTGAAGACTTCGTAATTCATCTAAAGAAAGCGGAGGGATACCAGCCTCCTCCAACATTGGATTGAATGTGTCCCTAAACCACTCTTTCAAGGCATCCGGCCCCTTCTCTTCCTCTGATTTAAAAAACTGGATAAGCTCCGCGAAAGCCGTTTCTCGTTCCTGATCGAGCCATTCCTGTGCCTCTCTCTTCTTTTCTTTTTTCTCTCCCTGCAAATCAGTCCCAAGAAGAGCCGGAGCCTCTTTTTCCCTTTGCAGCGCCTCCCGACGCATTTCCTTTATATGCTCTCTAAGCAGGTTCCTGAGATACGTATCAACTGATTGAGTACCGCCTCGCCTGGACTGGGCAGCTATGAGGTCTGCATAACGGTTCTCCGCGGCTTCAATGTCGTCCCTGGTTCCTAAGAGCTCAACACGGCTTAACGTTTCATCGGAGAGCTTTGCAAAATCCTTTCGAAAGTTTCGGACATGTTGCTCCAAAACCTTCTTGTCTCGCACGACCTTCCCATTTGTAAGAGCGGCCTTCTTTGACACTTCTTGCAATAGCACACCTGCCCATCCTCGATTCCACTCACGTCCTTGTACGCTTATCATCGCCAGCTCCGAAACAATTTTTGAAAAATCATCCGGATGAATGCTTGCGATAAACGCATCAACGGCTGGGCTCTGAAAGATCTCTACCACTCGCGATCGAAATGCGAGCTCAGCTTCTTTCGCGCTTACTGTCTCCACCGTTTCTGGTAGATCAACATTGACTGGCTTGCCAGCCTCCTCATACCTATCAAGTTTCAATGCAAAGGCCTCAACCCGAGCCGATTCCTCCTGCGTTCCACCAGGAATAGCCGAACCGCTATAGGCAGGCTCAGATTGGAACTTCTCACGCATCCCAAAAGAAAGCCGGGGTTCGGCGACCTGTGACGGTCTTGCTTCATCTCCAGTTTGGGTCACTTCGATTGAGAACCCTCGCCCCTTTTCAGAACTCATACTCCTGCGCAATTCTACCACCCCCCCCCCGCATCTCGCAAAACAAAAAACCCTTTGTCCTGGCGCCCACCTACTCTCGCGCAAACGCACTACCATCGGCCCAAGGAAGCTTAACGGTCGTGTTCGAGATGGGAACGAGTGTGACCTTCCTGGAAGTGGCACCAAGACAAAAGATTCTTTAGTTTGTAACTGATAAGGGTAGTGGCAAGATGATCAAACACAGAAGTGGTTGTAGAGCTCGTCCTATTAGTACCGCTCGGCTGAACGTCTTACGACGCTTACACCTGCGGCCTATCAACCTCATCATCTCTGAGGGGACTCAAATGAAGACTAATCTTTGGAACGGCTTCGCACTTAGATGCTTTCAGCGCTTATCCGAACCGAACGTAGCTACCCGGCGATGCCCTTGGCAGGACAACCGGTACACTAGAGGTTCGTCCATTCCGGTCCTCTCGTACTAGGAATGGGTTCCATCAATCTTCGACGCCCATGGCAGATAGGAGACCGAACTGTCTCACGACGTTCTGAACCCAGCTCGCGTACCGCTT
>JBBTRQ010000019.1:0-74225 GCA_038065075.1 Patescibacteria group bacterium | reverse complement strand
ATCATCGAGGAAAGCTTGAAGAACCCCATCCTGGGTTCGGTTCAGGTTATCGGCACGGAGATTGAGGAGGTGACTAAAGGATTCGGAACGCCGTGGCTGAAACAGTGGACGTTGCGCACAGTAGCGATTGAAGAAACAAAAGCGAGTGACTTTGCTGAATCGTTGAGTCACGCGATAGAAACAGAACACAGCAGTTGGTTTGCCGATTTCAATAATGACACCACGCATTACATCGTCTTTCCGGATAGGGTGTTTGTTGTCGATCGATCCAAACCGGAACAGTACGAGGTGGTGAGACAGTACGGTCTTTCCCATGGACTGCCACGGCATCAATTAAATTTTCCGACGTTATGAATGACAAAATCAAGATCATGTATGCTCGTCTTTGTCGATGAATCTGGTGATTCGGGATTGGAAATTACTCAAGGGTCAAGTCGATTCTTTACCATTGGACTTGTTGTTTTTGAGGATCATGAGGAAGCCATTGCCTGTGACCAGCGCATTCGGTTGCTCAAACGTGAACTCGGCTGGACAGATGTTAGCGAGTTTCACTTTCGACGAAATTCTAATCGCGTCCGCGAAGCTTTTCTCAAGGCTGTGGCGCCGTACAACTTTTTCTACTATGGGTTCGTGATCAATAAGGATCCGAGAAAGCTCTTTGGTGATGGGTTCAAAAACAAGTCGTCATTTTACAAGTTTGCTTGTGGCCTGTTGTTTGAAAATGCCAAGGAACGTCTGGAGAGCGCTACGGTAGTCATTGATGAAAGTGGCAATTTGGAGTTTAAGAGACAGCTTGCAACTTACCTACGTCGAAAAATGAATGATGCGCGATATCGAGTTGGGAAAGTAAAGATGCAGAGGTCTGATAGCAATAGTTTGCTTCAACTCGCCGATTACGTCGCAAGCATCGTGAATAGGTCTGTCACAAACCAAAGAAAAGGTTCGGACTCGTTCCGCCGATACATCGCTCATCGTGAGATTCGCGTTCAAATTTGGCCAACAGAAAACCTTGATCCTATCCCATAAAGGGAACGCGGCGATTAACGCCACAATTCGGATCAAGGTCAATTCCACATTAGAATATAGCATCCAACCCCGATCTTGTCAAAGACATCGAAAACAGACCCTTCATCATATGCAAGACAAAATCACCATCAAAGGCGCGAGGGAGCATAACCTCAAGAACATCAGCCTTGAGCTGCCGCGCAATAAACTTATTTGCTTCACCGGCGTGTCGGGTTCAGGGAAGTCGAGTTTGGCGTTAGATACGATTTTTGCCGAGGGGCAACGTCGGTACGTCGAGTCGCTCTCTGCCTACGCCCGACAATTTTTGGGACAGATGGAGAAGCCAGACGTGGATGAGATCGAAGGGTTATCGCCAGCCATTTCCATCGACCAGAAGGCACATGGCAGTAATCCGCGTTCGACCGTCGCGACCATCACGGAAATTTATGATTACCTCCGCGTCTTGTACGCCCGTGTGGGTGAGCCGCATTGTGTGACGTGTGGGGAGAAGATTCAGAAGCTCACGAATGAGGAGATGGTGGATGTTGTTCTTATCCACTCGTCATTGCGAGCGCCAGCGAAGCAATCCTCGAAGATTGCTTCGTCGCCTGCGGCTCCTCGCAATGACGAGACGGGTTTGGGATCGGTCAAGATTTTGGCGCCGGTCGTGAAGGGACGTAAGGGCGAGTACTACCAGCTGTTGTACGATCTTTATAACTCGGGGTTTGCTCGTGTACGGATCGATGGCAAGGAACACCGTCTCGACCAGCCGATCAAACTCGCGCGCTACAAGGCGCACGTCATTGAGATCGTCGTGGACACGATTCCCGTGGCGGCGTTCAAGACGAGTCCAAAAGATTCGCGTCAGCGACTTGCCGATGCGCTCGAGATCGCCGTCGACCGCGGGGAGGATGTCGTGAACATCATCTATCCAGACGACACCGAGCAGTTGTTATCGGCGAAGTTCAGTTGTCCAAAAGATGGCTTCTCGTTTCCCGAGATCGAACCGCGGCTTTTTTCGTTTAACTCACCTTACGGCGCCTGTCCTGAATGTACGGGTCTGGGAACCGCCGAGCTTTACTCGGAGGAGCTCTGTGGAAAATGTTCTGGGGCGCGCTTGAGACAGGAAGCGTTGTTTGTTTGGTTGCCCGCAACGCATAACCACCCCCAACCCCTCCTTGAAAAGGAGGGGGGCACCTCGATCGTGGACATCTCAAAGATGTCGATCGCGCAGGCGATCGAGTACTTTACGACTCTGGACCTCAACGACAAACAAGCGCAGATCGCGGGCTCGGTACTCAAAGAGATTCAGAATCGTTTGCAGTTCATGCTCGACGTCGGGCTCCATTACCTCACACTCGATCGCATGGCTGGCACGCTCTCGGGTGGTGAGGCACAGCGTATTCGACTTGCCTCGCAGGTTGGCTCTCGATTGGTCGGAGCGATGTACGTTCTTGACGAGCCGACCATTGGGTTGCACCAGCGTGACAATGACCGGCTCATCAAAACACTCGAGGACCTGAGTGATATCGGCAACACCGTTTTGGTTGTCGAGCATGACGAGGACACGATGCTCGCGTCCGACTACTTCGTCGAAATCGGTCCTGGCGCCGGTGTGAACGGTGGCGAGGTGATTGTCTCGGCTCCGACGGCAGAAGCTCTTAAAGACAAACATTCGCTCACGGCCGCGTACTTGCGCGGAGACAAAAAGATCGAGGTGCCAACAGAGCGCCGTGCTCCTGGTCGTGACGCGATCAAGATCAAGGGCGCGCGACAGAATAACCTCAAGAACATCGACGTGGAGATTCCTTTGCGACGGTTTGTGTGCGTGACGGGTGTATCCGGTTCAGGAAAATCGACGCTTGCCTACGAGACGATGTACAAGGCGATCTCACAAAAACTCTACGGCGGGAAACAGAACCCAGGTGCGCATACGGCCGTGCTCGGAATCGAGTATCTCGACAAGGCGATCTTGATTGACCAAGGGTCGATCGGGAGAACATCACGTTCCAACCCGGCAACGTACACGGGGGCGTGGGATCCTATCCGCGACATTTTTGCGTCGACGGCCGAGGCGCGATACCGTGGCTATAAGAAAGGACGATTCAGTTTCAATCGACCGGGTGGGCGCTGCGAGAATTGTGAAGGTCATGGGGTCATCGCCATTGAGATGCATTTCCTCCCGACGGTGTATGTTACGTGTGACGTCTGCAAGAGCCGGCGATTTGATCGCGAGACGCTCGAGATTACCTACAAGGAAAAAAATATTTACCAAGTGTTGGAGATGGAGGTCACACAAGCCGCAGAGTTTTTCAAAGACATACCGCCCGTATCTGATCGACTCGAGACGTTGAAGCGGGTGGGACTCGGCTACGTGAAGCTCGGTCAGCCGGCACCAACGCTCTCTGGTGGAGAAGCTCAGCGCGTGAAATTGTCGACCGAGCTCGCCAAGAGACAGACAGGAAAAACGCTCTATCTGCTCGACGAACCGACGACAGGGCTACACTTCGAGGACGTCAAAAAGTTACTCGAGGTTTTGCACGAACTCGTCAGCAAGGGAAACACCGTCGTCGTGATCGAGCACAACCTCGACGTCATCAAGACCGCCGATTGGGTGATCGATCTGGGACCAGAAGGCGGCGACCTGGGCGGTGAGTTGGTGATTGCCGGCACCCCTGAGGATGTCGCTCGACACGGAAAGAGTTACACAGGTCAGTACCTAAAGCGCGTGTTGAAAAAGGTCTTATGAGATACATTATCGCCAGCTTGTTACTCGTGGGGTTTGGTTGCACTCCCGCGTCTGGTGTCATCCCGAGCGGAGCGACCGAAGGGAGCGAAGTCGAGGGATCTCTCGACTCCTCCTCGGCAAGCTCGGAGTCGCTCGAGATGACACAACCACCGCTTCCAGTCGACGGCGAACTCATCTACAAGGGTTTCGGCGAGTACTTTGAGGATCGGTTTAGTGGCTACCACGTTGCGATCGATCTGGAAGCACCAGCCGACACACCGGTCTACGCTATCGAGGCCGGTGAAGTGACGTACGGTGGTTGGGTTTCCGGCTACGGCGGGGTCATGGTCGTAAAAACAATAATGTCCGATCGGACACAGTCGTATCTGTACGGGCATCTCGATCCGTCGTCGATGCGCGATCTCGGTGAGACGGTCGGTGAGGGAGAACAAATTGCGGTGCTCGGAGAGGAAGGAGAGGAAACAGACGGTGAACGTGAACATTTACACTTAGCGATGTACGAGGGCGACGAGGTTCGATTGAAAGGGTATGAGGTAGATGCCGAGGCGGTCGGTGACTGGCTGAACCCATTCGATTATGTCCGGTCGGACATAATCGATCGTCGGTCGTCAGAGTTTATCTATGATGGTTGGGACTCGTTCTCGATTGAGTTCGACGTACCAGCCGGCTGGGACATCGAGTACATCCCATCGATCCAGTCGCTCAACCTGTACACGCTGGCTGGCGAAGGAGTGGCGCGAGAACGATCGCAAATTTTCATTCGATATTTTGACGCGAGTTCATTCCTCACGCTTTCGACGGTTACGATTCACTCGACCGAGGATCTTACGGTGGGCACAGGTGATTATGTCGCTCGACAATATGACATCGAGAAGAACGCCGATGTCGCGGACTTTGCCGACCAACCGTCTTGGCGCAATGAACGCCACATCGTGACAGACTTTCGGTCTGCAGAAGGCTATACGCGCTACTACGTCGTGGCCGCCAATCCTGAGCTCGACCCAGAAGTCTACGAGGAATTTCTCGCCAGTATGACGATTAAGTAAATGAAAACAGAGAGGGGAGCCTCTCTGTTTGTCTGTCGGTATTATTTCACGATCAGTGTCCCCTCCATGCCCTGTGCTCGGTGAGAGCCGATCGAGCAGTAGAATGGATAGGATCCTGGCTCATCCGGCGCCGTGAAGTTCAATTTTTCTCCCTCGGCAATGGCGAACTCGACTCCGGCCTCATCAATGGTAAAGGTGTGGAATCCGCTGTTCTTTGTGAAGGTCACACTCACGCGGTCGCCGGGCGAGGCGTTGATGACATTGGGAGTGAATGAGAAGTTCGCCGCCTCCATGTCCACCTCGACATCCGCTTCTGCTCCCAAGATGATCTCCGTGACAGGAACGCCATTTTCATCGATGGTCGTTTCGCCTTCCTGAGTGACGATGGCTTCTCCTTCTGCGGTGACCTCGATAGTCACGGGAGCGGATTCCTCCGCGGTGTCAACTTCCGCCTCCGTATCAACGGACGTGCTTACCTGCGCGCAACCTGCGCCGGCTAGGGCCACCATGGCTAAAAGGGATAGAAAATATTTCATAAGAAATGCTAGAGTTAACGGTAGCCGCGGGCATTAGCCCGCGTTCGGCGCAGGCTGAAGCCTGCGGCTACCAGAAATTACGTTTACAGCTTAGCTGTGATTCCTCCATCGATCAAGATCAAGAATACAGAACTCCCGGACGCCCCCGGGGTGTACTTGTATTTTGACGATTCTGGTCGGCTTCTATACGTGGGGAAGGCGACGTCGCTCAAGCGGCGGGTCGGATCTTATTGGTCGAAAGCTCACGACCCTTCGACTTCGCTCAGGGCGGGAAGGCGGATTGAAGAGATGGTCGGCCAGATCGCCCGCATTGATTACATCGAGACGCCTACCGTGATCGAGGCGCTGGTGCTGGAGGCCAACAAGATCAAGGCGCTACTTCCCAAGTACAACATCTTGGCACGCGACGACAAGACGTTTCTATTCCTTGTCATCACCAGTGAACCGTTCCCCAAGCCGCTGTTGATTCGCGGACACGAGCTTAGGCAGATGGGCGTGAATCCGTGGGGGAGAGGAGTAGGAGGAGTAGGAGGATTAAAAGGAGTAAGGGGCTCGAGAAGTTTGGGGAAGTTCCTTCGAATTTTCGGGCCGTACACGAGCGGGCATTCGCTGAAGATCGCCCTTGAGATGATCCGTCGCATCATTCCTTGGTCGACGTGTGAGCCGCCGGAAGTTACCGGCCGGATGCGAGGATGTTTCAACTCGCAGATCGGGAAGTGTCCTGGCGTGTGTCGCGGTGTGATCTCGAGGACGGAGTACCAACGATACATCCGGCAACTCATCACGTTTTTCGATGGAAAGAAACTCAAGCTCGAGCGGGAACTGGAGCGCGAGATGAAGCGTGCCGCCAAAGAGTTACGATTCGAGGATGCCGCTGTCTATCGGCGACGACTGGGCGCGCTCCGGCACATTCAAGACATCGCTCTGCTTTCTCGGGAGGACCACGACCTTCCGTTCTCGCGTGAACCCCAGGATGGGACGATCAACCTCGAAGGCCGCATTGAGGCGTACGATATCAGTAATATTTCTGGAACGTCGGCCACGGGCTCGATGGTGGTATTCGAGGAGGGGAAGCCAGTAAAGGATAAGTACCGTAAGTTCAAGATCAAGACGGTCGTGGGGCCAAACGATGTGGCGATGATGGAGGAGATGATGAGGAGGAGACTCCGACGCGCACTCCCCCCTGCCCGAGGGTCGCTCGACTCTGAGCTCGCGGTCGAAGAGGGGATAAAGGGGGGTGGGAGTGCACAGCGAATCTGGGACCTTCCGCAGGTCATGGTCATCGATGGGGGACTACCACAAGTGAATCGTGTCCAAGCCGTCCTGGATGAACTTGGCGTAAAGGTGCCGATTGTCGGACTCGCCAAGGGGTTTGATCGCAAGCAGGATCGGCTTGTGTTCGACCGCTCCAACGAGGAGCTCGCCCGAGTCGCGGTGCGCGGCAAGGAGCTCTTCCAAAAAGCCCGCGACGAAGCGCACCGATTTGCGGTAAGATATCACCGTACATTGAGATCTAAAAAGTTATTGAAAAGAGTATGACGAAGTTCCAAGAGTCCCTTACGGAGTTTGCTGGGTGGGTCGGGGTGCTATCCATCCTGTTAGCGTATGCGCTTCTCAGTTTTGATATTCTCGAATCGACGTCAGTGGGGTATCACGTATTGAACCTCGTGGGTGGTGCAGGTATTGTCATCGATGCACTCGCCGATAAAAACTATCAGCCCGCCGTCCTGAACCTCATCTGGTGCGCGATCGCGGTGTATGCGATTGTTCGTGTCGTGATTTAGTATGGCCATGGAACTCACACATGTTCGATTCGCGCGAGACCTGAAAGATCGTCTTGGAGTTGTCGACGAAGCCGCCTATTACGCTGGAACGATCTATCCTGATTCTCGATACATGACCAAACTCCACCGAAACCTCACACATGCTGGGTCGAGTCCACAAGATCCGTTTGCGTCTGGACTGTCGGACTTTGAGAAAGGGTGGGCGACGCATTTGACCTACGACCGACTCGCACATCCGCAATACGTCGGGCTCTCCCAGTGGCCGGAAGAGAAGACACAGCAAGGGAATCATGTTTGGCAGTTCATCTCCGCGGCAAAAGTTGTTGAGGATTTACAAAGCTATCAGTCGATGAATGGGGATGTGGGGATGATCCTCGATATCCAATTTCCTCAACGACCAAACAACGAAGACCTTGCTGTGATGAACGCGTATGCCCAGATTCAACGAACGCTCTATCAGCAGTCCCCGACGCTCGATCATTACCGAAATTTCTGGGTGACCCTGAGCTCGAACACGGAGGTGATCGATGGGGTCATGAAGAATGCGGAGGAAATGTTGGAGGATGATTCCATCCAAAGGAAGATTCGAGGAATTTATTCGTGCGTTATCAATGGGCTTGTTTGAGAGATCCAGAGATATAGATTTCGCCCGGGAAACCGGGCTTTTTTAGTACACAACTGTGGGTAACTTTGGTTGACCCGTGTCACAGGGTGGAATAAAATGGTTCCAGGTGGAGAAAAGTGGGGACTGCCCTTCGACTCGGTCGCACTGCGACCTCGCTCAGGGTGGTGCTCACTTTTATTTAACTCCTGCCAAGCAACGGCCCCATCGAATTATGTTTATAGGCGAGTATAAACATGCGATAGACGAAAAAGGACGTCTTGCGATACCCACAAAGTTTCGTAAGAGCCTCGCAAAGGGGGCCGTTGTGACGCGAGGCTTAGATGCGTCCCTTTTCCTGTTCCCCAAGGAGGAGTGGGGCAAGCTTGCCGAGAAACTCGCTGGTTTGCCCCTGGGGCAGTCCAACAGTCGCGCCTTCGCCCGACTCATGCTTGCGGGTGCTATGGATGTCGACTTGGACAAACAGGGAAGGATCGTCCTCCCGGAGTACCTGCGTTCGTATGCAACGCTCGCCAAGAGTGCGGTCATTGCCGGTCTCTATAATCGTCTCGAGATTTGGGACGAGCAGAAGTGGGAGACCTACAAGCACCAGGTGGAAACCGACGCCGATTCCGTCGCCGAGAAGTTAGGCGAGCTGGGAATCTAGGATTGGGAGTCGAGGCTTGGAGTGCCATTTGGGGTTTAACTGAACCTTTTCCCTAAACGGAGCTCCAACCCTCGGCAACCAATAGGAGGCAGAATTTTATGCAACATAAACCTGTTCTCCTCGACGAGGTAAGCAACTATCTCAAACCGGAGCCGAAATCACTTTTGATAGACGGCACTGTGGGGCTGGGAGGGCACGCGGCGACCCTATTGCCGCGCGTCCTTCCTGGCGGCCGTCTCCTAGGCATCGATCGTGATGCCGCGAATCTCGAAATGGCGCGTGAACGTCTTTCTGGATTCGGTTCTGCTGTGGTGCTCGTGCACGATAGCTATGCCCATGTTCGAACCCACGCTTATGCTCACGGATTTACTCATGTCAACGCGATCCTTCTTGATCTGGGGTTTTCTTCCGTCCATGTGGACGACCCAGCTCGTGGATTCTCTTTCCAGAATGATGGACCGCTAGACATGCGCTACGACCAGTCACAGTCTCTGACAGCACAAGAGATTGTGAATACCTGGCCCGAAGAAGAGCTGGCGAGGATTTTCAGACAGTACGGCGAAGAGCTCAATGCTCGACCGTTCGCTCGTCTCATCGTCCGTTCTCGAGACAAGAACCCCATTACTCGCACGACCCAACTTGCTGAACTCATCGCGTCCACGACACGACGGCACGGCAAGATCCATCCTGCGACGAAAGTGTTCCAAGCCTTGAGAATTGCCGTGAACGACGAATTAGGAGAGTTAGAGCGTGTGCTTCCAGAGTGTGTGAATTTACTAAACCCCGGTGGTCGCCTGGCGATCATCAGCTTCCACTCCCTTGAGGATCGGATCATCAAACAGTTTTTTAAACGCACCCCGACCCTCAAGGTAGTGACGAAGCGACCGGTGATTGCCTCACGTGAAGAGCGGCTCGAGAATCCTCGAGCGCGCAGTGCCAAGCTCCGTGTGGCAGAGAAAATCTAATTTAAGGAGGATCCACAAGATCCGATAGAGACCCCACCTCTGTCGCTTATGTCCCCAGTTGCAATACAAACGGCTGTTTTTTCGCCAACGCATGAACTCACCCGCCGCATCAGCGTGCGTGTGTGGATCGGCAATCATGTTGTTGCGTTAAACATTGTTTCCCTCGCGATCGTCGCCCTCATGGTTGTGGCGTACATCATTCAGGTGAACGCGTCGATCTCGCAGGGCTATCAAATCCGCGAGCTCGAGACACAGCTCAATGAACTTTCGCTCATGAATCAGAACCTTGAACTTGAGACGCGCAAGAGCCAATCACTCGACCATGTGTCGAAGTCCGTGAAGATGTTGGGCTTCGTCGAGGCCGAGATGCCAAACTATATCTCTGGTGGCGAACCCGCCCTCGCCATGGCGGAATAGTCCTCCCAGGTAGCCGCAGGCTTTAGCCTGCGCCGAGTAAGCTGCCCGCCCGCCATAGCTCGCTAGAGCGACGGCGGGTTTTTGGTTTGCAAAATAAAGACCGCCCCTGTGCGTAGTGGAGGCGGCGTGAGGGAGCGATCGATCCTTGCGCTAGTGGGCGCGCGAAGCCGTCGGGAAGGCGTGGCGGATCTTCCAGGCGAGGAGGCCGCCGATCACCACGAAGGGCAGGATGGCGACGGGCCAACCGATCCAGGTCGCGGGGTTCTTGGCCGCTTCGCCGGTGGAGAGCGCATAGCCCATGAGGATCGAGTGCAGGCCGGTGCCGAGGTAGACGCACCCGTCCACGATGCCCACGGCCTTGCCCGTGTTCTTCGTGCCGGAGAAGTCGCCGGCGGCCGTTCCCGAGAGGATGCCGTGCACGCCGATGATGCAGGTGGCCACGATCAGCACGCCCACGGCGGTGATCATCGATCCGACGCCCAGCGCGTTGTTGCCCAGCGAGGAGAGGATCATGATGACCGCCGCGATCATCAGGCCGTAGGAGATCAGGACCATGGGGCCGCGGCGGGAGTTGAAGAACCTGTCCGAGATCCACCCGGTCATGAAGCCGCCGGTGATCCCGCAGATCATCAGGCACAGGCCCCAGTTGGCGGTCAGGAAGAAGTCCTTGTAGAACCCGACCGAGCTCGCGAACTGCGGGTAGTACTGGAACACGCCGTTGCGGATCGTGCCCGAGCAGAACTCGATCAAGCAGATGACGAGCAGGACGCGGTGACGCGGATCGTGGGCGATTGTCTTGATCATCTCCCACAGGCCGAGCGTGCGGTCCGCGACGTGCTGGTCGCCGGTCTCGAAGTTGGCGAATCCGGCATCGGAGGGCAGGTTGCGGAGCCAGATCACCATGGCCACCAGCCACGGGATCGCGAAGAGCGGCGGGAAGAGGAACAGCCACCAGTTGGCGTCGATGCCGGAGTTGGCCGCGCCCAGCAGGTGGAAGAAGGCCGTCTCGGTCAGACCGAGGTTTTCCAGGACGACGCCGGAAGCGCGCGTGACCGTGCGGATCGCATAGCCCCAGTCGAAGGCGAAGTAGATCCCCAGGCTGATCATCACCCCGAAGATGAAGCCGAAGGTTCCGCGCTCGCGCACATGGAACCACGGCATCTTCGTGGTCACGATCGACATGGCCCCCAGGCTCTGGAAGAACATGTTGACACCGTAGAGGATGAGCAACGACCAGAACAGCGACACCGTCCAGCCGCGCACCATCACGCCGTAGACCACGGCGCCCATCACCAGGTTCGCCAGACCCGCTCCCGTCACACCAGTGATCATGCCCCAGCGGCCGCCCTTGCGGTCGACCAGCGGGCCGTTGATCATCATGCCGACGAAGTAGAGGAAGGCGCCCACCCCGAAGATGAAGCCGAACTGCTTGATGTCCATGAGCTTGTCGCCCAGCGCGCTCTTGGCCGGGTTCAGGCTGTAGCGCATGAACATCAGGCTCGCGTAGCCGAGCCCGAGCGGGAACCAGTTGAAGAAGCGCCGGAAGCGGTAGTCCGTCGTGTGCACGGGCACGTTTTCCGAATTGAATCGAACGAGGGAAGTCCTCACGTTACTCTCCGGTTGTCACACGCCTGAATCGACGCGCGACCCTAGTAAGGCATACTCCCAAGAGGCGGTCAAATAGTCAGAGCACCACCAAAGCAGCCTGAAGAGGGCTGTCCGCCCGCCATAGCTCCTCATGGAGCGACGGCGGGTTTTTGGTTTCATGCTATGATCGAACCGTTATGCTCAACCTCATTCGTCCCATAACGTGGGAAGAAATATTTCAGGATTGGAAACAGCGCGAGGGAAGTGATCCAGGCTGGGTTCACTGTGCGACGGTCTTAAAGGGCTGGCCGGATTGGGAATCGTGGCGGCGGTTTACGGGAGACCAGATCGATGCGTCAGCGAGAGAGTGGAATCTTTTCGAGTTCACTGACCCCATGAAAGAGATTCCTGCCATGCTCGTTGGACCATTCTCCGGCTGGCAATCAAAACTCCCGGCGCCTAATCGTCATACGTTTGCCGACCTCGTCCGCGTGCCCGAACAAGCTGTTCCTCTTCATGCGCACGGGAAAGTTGCTTCTCTCATGGCACACTTCCCACCATCGACGACCTTTTTCGGCCTGCGACTCGAAGGAACTGATCGCATTGTCTGTATTGAAGGTCACCATCGGGCGACGGCCGTGGCGCTGGCACAGCTTGAGGGTAGAGACATCGACTTCGGTGGTTCTGTTCAGATCGCGCTTGCGACTCTCAGAGCAGATGAGTCGGATCTTCTCGACCGCGTTCTCGCTCGCGGTACGACCAGGTGATATACTGTTTCCATCAAGTCTGTGTCATTGCGCCTGCCCGCCATAGCTTTAGCGACGGCGGGAGCGCCAGCGAAGCAATCCTTCGATGAAAGATTGCTTCGGTCGCTACGCTCCCTCGCAATGACGAGGCACCTTTAGGAGGATATGTTCCAAACAGCGATTTTCGATCAGGAGACCGTCCTTAATGCGGTCAACAGCGTGAACTGGCTCGAGCCCACCTGGGATCTTTTTATTATTCTCTTTTTTGTCGTGGCGTCGCTTATCTACGGCGTGTCGTTGGGACGTGATCGCATCATTGTGATCCTGGTCTCGATCTACATGGCGCTCGCGATCGTGAATTACATGCCGTTTTTGACGGACGTGGACAGCGCCGGCATCTCGCTCAATGATACGTTCGCACTGCGTGTCTCGGTGTTCCTGGGCGTGTTCATCTTGCTCTTCTTCTTCCTGTCGCACTCCGCTCTCATGAAGGCGTTTGGCCATGCGACCTCACAAGGAAAATTTTGGCAGGTGATGATCTATTCGTTCCTGCACGTCGGATTGTTGATTAGCGTCACACTTTCATTTTTTCCCGCGGATCTCGCCAACATTCTTTCGCCATTTACGCAAACGATTTTCATGAGTGATATTGCACGGGCGATTTGGGTGACACTTCCCGTCATTGCGATGGCGGTATTCGGGGGAGGTGAGAAGGATTAATGCTCATAAGGAATTTTATCAAAGTCGTCGGTCAAGACGCCTTTTGTTTTTGATGGGCAGACGATATACTGATCGTCGTATGATCCATCTCTACAACACACTGAATCGCCAGAAAGAGGAACTCAAACCTATCCACGAGGGGAAAGTCGGGATGTATAGCTGTGGCCCGACGGTGTATTGGTTTGCACACATCGGGAACATGCGGAGTTTTTTGTTCGCCGACATCTTGCGTCGCACGCTCGAGCTGGGCGGCTATGAGGTGAAGCAGGTCATGAACATCACCGACGTCGGGCATTTGACGAGTGACGAGGACGAGGGCGAGGACAAGATGATCGTGGCGATGAAACGGGAAGGGAAGACGGCGTATGAGATCGCCGAGTTTTACACGTCGGCGTTCAAGAAAGATTTGGAGGCGCTCAACATCAAGCCGGCCAACATCTATCCAAAGGCGACCGATCACATTGCCGAGCAGATTGAGATGATCGAGGCGCTCGAGAAGAACGGCTACACCTACAAGACCAGCGATGGGATTTACTTTGATACAAGTAAACTCGCCGAGTACGGGAGACTCTCTGGCCAAAAGTCGGAGGAGAAGAAAGCAGGCGCACGAGTCGAGATGGGGGAGAAACGCAACGCGACGGACTTTGCGCTGTGGAAATTTAGCCCTTCGACCGTTCGACAGGCTCACGGCTCAGGACATCAACCGCATGAACGGTTGATGGAGTGGGAGTCACCGTGGGGTAAGGGGTTCCCTGGTTGGCACATCGAGTGTTCTGCCATGTCGCTCAAGTATCTGGATGTCCCGTTTGATATCCACACAGGCGGTGTCGACCATATCGCGGTGCACCACGAGAATGAGATCGCTCAGACCATGGGCGCGGAGAACGTGCTCGAGGCGAATGTCTGGATGCACAACGAGTTCCTCACGGTCGAGGGTGGCAAGATGAGCAAGTCGCTGGGCAATCTCTACACGATCGACGACTTGGTTGCACGTGGCTTCGACCCTCTCGCGTTTCGTTTATTCGTCTTGGAGGGTCACTATCGATCAAAACTCAATTTTTCTTTCGACGCACTTGAAGGGGCACAATTCGCTTTGGACAGAATTCGTCAAGTCGTAAGAGCATGGGATGCTCCAGGAGATTTAGGTGGTGCTAGTGGCCATGTGTTGCAGTTCATGCAGGAGCTCAATGACGACCTGAATACGCCTCGAGCATTGTCAGTTTTGTGGGATCTGATTCATCACAATATCCCGACATCTGGTAAAAGTGCGGCTTTATTACAGATGGATCGAGTGCTTGGTTTGAGACTTGATGAATATATCAACAAGCCTTTGGAGATTCCACATGATGTTCGTCTGCTCGTGGAAGAAAGAGAGGCTGTTCGTAAACAAAAAGACTGGTCACGCTCCGACGAGCTCCGCGCCCGTATTGCAGAGCTAGGCTACTCCGTCGAGGATGGGGAAACGGGTTCGTTCGTGAAAAAAGGTACGTGACAATACGTTCGTGTTCATCTAAAATAAACGCGTATGAACGATCAGGTTTCCACAAACGATATCCTCGAGGCGATCAACGCTTCATCTTCTGAGACACAGAAGCAATTTGATTTAATTAGGGAGCAGATGGGGCAGATGCTAACAAAGCAGGAGTTTAGAGAGTTTCAGTTGCACATGATCGACAAGATGTCTGAAGGGTTTGCGGATATCGAGGGTGTGACCGTGAGCCGCCAACGAAAAGAAGACCAAAAGGTGAACTTGATTCTCGATCTTCTCGAACGACACAAGGTCGCACCCATAGAAGAGATTGAACATGTGCGTAGCATTCGGCTTTTTCCACAGGCCGTTGAATAATCGACTACCGACATCCACAGAACCAGCCAGAAACGGCTGGTTTTTGGTTTGGATCGTGCCATTTCTCTTGACTTTTCGGCTTTTTCGTGTATTATCCAAGGTCGATTTGCGTTTCGATCCATCGATCCGCGAAGTCGTCGAACCCCTCAACCCGGAGTCCCCATGGCCAAGAACCTCGCCGAGCAGATCGCTCTGCGGCTCGAGCCCTGGAAGGCTCGGCTCGGCAAGCTGACGCTCGCCTGTGGGATCGGGATGGTTCTCCTGGGCTTCCCGTCCCAGATCATCAAGAACTGGAAGGCGCACGAGTGCGGGATCGACCCCGTGCTCATCGTCGTCGCGCTCGTGCTCTACGCCGTGCGCATCCCGTACCAGGCCAGCGCCCGCGCCTGGTACCTGCTTCCCGCGGACGTGCTGGGCCTGTTGGCCAGCATCGTCCTCGTCTGGCAGTACATCACCTATTGAAAAGGAGTACGTCGTGAAGCTCTTCATCAGACAAAATCTCATCGGATTTGTCATCGGAATTTTGGTAGGAGCCCTCTGGATCGCTTGGCACCAGAACATCCTCATGGGAGAGTTGTTCTGGATCCTCGTCACGGCCATCGTCTTCATCGGCGGCTGGCTCAACGCCTACGGCCTGGCGACCCAGACCTTCCAGCTCTGGAAGTCCGGACGCGGAGATGGCCACTCCCTGCAGATGTACGGGCTCTTCCTGTTCATCCAGGTGAGCCTCGCGCTCAACGGCGTCCAGCACGACGACTGGATGCAGGCCAGCGGCATGTTCGCCAGCATGGTCCCGACCATCTGGTCGGTGGTGCTGATCCGCCGCTTCCTCAAGAACCCACGCAGCTGACCCCGCGGTCGGCGAGAAACATCCTAACGGATGGCTCGCTGTCTCGCGGGGTGTTTCTTTTTATGCCCAGCCAGCAAAGAAAATATGGTAAACTATCCATGCGAGAAAGGAGAGATTGCTTCGTCGCCCTTCGACAGGCTCAGGGCTCCTCGCAATGACAAACAGTATGGCAAATGACCTACCAAAACAGGAAGGGTTGAATAAGGTTCCGGAAATCACAGAGGTATCAAAGACACCGGAGCGTGCTCCGGAGATTGAAGTTGGGCAGTCGGCGGTGGAACAACCTGTTGAAGGTGAAGCCCCACAACCAGAGTCGACCCCAGAGGGAGAAACGCCACAAGAGCCTCAGCTCGTCACAACGCGGAAAACTCCCGTTGCCGTGAAGCCAGTAGACCGTCTCGAAGAGGAGATCGACGACATCCTCGAGGAAGATCTCAAGGATCTCTATGTCGCCATGCCGCCGGATAAGCAGGCGGAGTTTCGGCAGAAGGGAGAAGAGACCCGTTCAAAGATCCGACAGTTAGTCAGCACCGCGAAGGTTAACGCCAAGAAAGTGTTCGCCCTCATCCGCGGATGGCTCAAGATTATTCCTGGCGTGAACCGGTTTTTCCTCGAGCAGGAGGCAAAGATTAAGACTGACAAGATTTTGCTCGTGACCGAAGAAGAAAAAAAACGAAATCCAGACCTGTGATGTACCTCTTTCAGTTCGGACTTCAGACACAACCGGATCCCGTGCGCGCCGCGGCCCAGGGGGATCTTTTTATTGCCGGGGTGATTTTGTGGGTCGTGCTCGGACTCGCCATTGTTGTTGGACTGTTGTTTGTGGTGAGATTTTTTCTTCGACGAATATCCCTTGCCAAACAGGCCACGTTTCGTCGAGTGACGCTGTTGGTGACCCTGCCGAAATTCCGTCATGAGGAGGAGAGCGAGCGTGGTCCCACGAAAGATCAAGTACATGAGGGGATCGCGGCAGCGGAATCGTTTTTTTCATCAGTCGGTGGATTGACGGCCCAGCACGGATTCAGAGCCTGGCTCCTGGGACGGCACGATGAGTTTTCGTTTGAGATCGTCGTCGAGAAGAAGCTCATCAAGTTTTACGTGAGTGCGCCGGTTGAATTGCGCGAATTCGTCGAACAGCAACTCTCGGCCGCCTATCCAGACGCCTACACGGAAGAAGTCGAGGACTACAATATCTTTCAGCCTGAGGGGTACATTTTAGGAAGTCATCTGGTTTTTCGACGCCAAAACGCCTTCCCGATCAAGACCTATACAGAGTTGGAGAAGGATCCCCTCAACGCCATCACAAACGTGCTCTCCAAAATTCCCGAGGGCGACGGAGCGGCATTCCAGTTCCTGGTGCGTTCTTCGTATGGCAAGTGGCGCAAGAAGGGCGTGAAGATCGCCACCAACATGATGCAAGGCATGAAGCTGGAGGAGGCGATCGCGGGAAAGAAGAAGTCCAAGTCGAATTTGGCCGAGCTCACGGGGTTTGGGGGAGACAAGCCGCAGGAACCAGAAAAAGAATATCGACTCTCACCTCTGGAGGATCAGATCGTGAAGGGACTGCAAACAAAAGCGAGCAAGGCGGGGATGGATGTGTGCATTCGGCTCGTGACGTCCTCTAGGTCCGCCACAAACGCCCAGACGCTTTTGCAGAACATGCTTAACGCGTTCGCGCAGTACAATATCTACGAGTACGGCAATTCGTTCGTGAAGGTTGTCCCGCGCCGCAAGAAGCGTATTATCCGCGACTTTATCTATCGCGGATTCAACGAGAGCAACACAATCGTTCTCAACGCGGAGGAAATGGCGAGTTTGTGGCATCTGCCTTTGCCATGGACAGAGACGCCCAACATCAAGTGGCTCGGGGCGCGCAAAGGTCCTGCACCATCTGGTATTCCTGGGCCAGAGGATGGCGACATCGAGCTTGGCTATAACATGTTCCGTGGCATCAAGACGCCGATCTGGATGAAGTCGGTCGACCGCACACGGCACATGTATGTCGTGGGCAAGTCTGGTTCCGGTAAGTCGCAACTCATTGCGGCGTTGGCGATTCAGGATATCAAGGCCGGTCACGGTGTGGCCGTGGTGGAGCCGCACGGGGATCTCATCGAACTTATTTTGGCGAACATCCCCAAGGATCGTGTGGACGATGTGATTGTGTTCAATCCGTCGGACATGGAACGGCCTATGGGGCTCAATATGCTCGAGGCGCCAAACGACGCCATGAAAGATTTTGCCGTGCAGGAAATGATCTCTGTTTTTTACAAGCTGTTTCCACCAGAGATGATCGGTCCGATGTTCGAGCACCAGATGCGTAACTTCATGCTCACCCTCATGTCCGACCCGGAAAACCCTGGAACCATCGCTGAGATTCCGCGCATGGTGACGGACAAGAAGTTCCAGGATATGTGGCGCGCGAAGCTGAAGGATCCCGTGGTGCGCTCGTTCTGGGAAGATGAAATCGATAACACCAGTGACTATCACAAATCCGAGATGATGGGCTACCTCGTGTCCAAAGTCGGTCGTTTCGTTGAGAATGAGATGATGCGAAACATCATCGGCCAGAGTAGGTCGAGTTTCAACTTCCGCGAAGTCATGGACAACAAGAAGATTCTGCTCGTGAACCTCTCCAAGGGAAAAACCGGAGACGTGAACGCGGAGCTTCTCGGTCTGGTGATCGTCTCGAAACTTCAGATGGCCGCGCTCACGCGAGCCGATTTGCCGGAGGATCAGCGTCATGACTTCTATCTCTACATCGACGAGTTTCAAAACTACATTACCGATTCGATCGCGACGATTCTGTCTGAAGCGCGTAAGTACCGTCTGAACCTCATCATCGCCCACCAATACATCGGCCAACTCGTGAAAAATAACGACACGAAGATTAAGGATGCCGTGTTCGGCAACGTCGGGACGAACTTTGTCGCGCGTATTGGACCGGAGGACGTGGAGACGCTCGGGAAGATTTATTCGCCCGAGTTTTCCGGCTACGATCTGATCAATTCGGATAAATTCACCTGGTACGTTAAAATGATCGTGGACAACGCCCAACAGAAGCCATTCACCATGAACTTCACGCCTCCACCAAAAGGGGACGTGGAACTCGCCACCGCGATTAAGGAATTGTCGCGCCTCAAGTATGGCCGTGACCGTTCGATTGTCGAAGCCGAGATTATGGAACGCACCGCATTGGGGAATCGTGGTGGGGCGACGCCAGCTATGCCAGAGGCGAGTGAGTTTTAAAATTTTAACCACCCCTAGCCCCTCCTTGAAAAGGAGGGGAACCGGAGGTATGCACGATATCGAAGAGGAGACAATTGATTTCGAGATGGAGCCGGACGTGGAAATTCACGCCAATACCCGCGAGCACGGCGATGCTCGTCAGCGGTTGGCTCTGCAGATGCTCAAGCAAACGCGTGACAACCTCAGTCACGTGATTGAGCTGTTAGAGGAAGGAGACACGGCGCGCGCGACGCGGCAGATGGTCGACTTCGTCTCACGCAAAAAACTGGACGAGTCTGAATTGGAGTCCGGCATGGGCATGCGCGTGATCGAAGGCGTGTTTGACGGACAGGGGATGGTCGGCGCGGATGGGGTGCGTTACAACGTTCCAGAGAACTATGCGTCCAAGTCCAAGCTCGTTGAAGGGGACATGTTGAAGCTCATGGTGAAGCCTGACGGGAGTTATGTCTTCAAGCAGATCGGCCCGGTGGAACGTCGTCGCTTGGTCGGAAGACTCGGGATCGATTCGTCCACACAGGAACCGATTGTCCAGGTAGAGGAAGACGTGTATAAAGTCCTTGCGGCGAGTGTTTCATACTTCAAAGGAATTTTGGGAGATGAAGTTGTGATCCTCGTACCAAGCGGAGGAACCTCTGTGTGGGCGGCGCTTGAGAGATTGAATCAATAGGAACTATGGGACAGGCGATTTATCGCACCTATCGACCCAAAACATTTCAGGAGGTGAGCGGGCAGGAGCATGTGGTTCGGACCATCCAGAACCAACAGGCGACGGGCTCCATCGCTCACGCCTATTTGTTTACGGGTCCGCGAGGTGTGGGAAAAACAACAACGGCTCGGCTCATCGCCAAGCTGGTGAATTGTCTTTCGCCCAAGAAGAACGAGCCGTGTAATACGTGTGAGGCCTGCGTGTCGATCGCGAGTGGTCAGGCGCTTGATGTGTACGAAATTGATGCGGCGTCCAATACCGGCGTGGAGAACGTGAGGGAGACCATCATCGACTCGGTTCGATTTGCTCCCAACGTATTGAAGAAGAAAGTGTATATCATCGACGAGGTACACATGCTGTCGACGTCGGCGTTCAACGCGCTGTTGAAAACGCTCGAGGAGCCGCCCGCGCATGTGGTGTTTATCCTGGCAACGACCGAGATCCACAAGGTTCCCGAGACCATTATCAGTCGCTGTCAGCGATTCGACTTCAAGCGTATTTCTGTTGATGGGCTTGTGGCGCGCATGAAAGGGATCGTCAAAGAGGAAGGCGTGAAGGTCGATGAGGCGGTTCTACGAGAGATTGCGCGACACAGCGGTGGATGCGCTCGCGATGCCGAGAGTCTTCTGGGACAGGTCCTCTCATTGGGGGATAAGGAAATCGGCATGAAGGAGGCGTCGTTGGTTCTCCCAGCCACGCAAACCGTTTTGATTGAACAGTTTGTTTCGTCCCTTCAGTCACACAACGCCGCGCAGGCCATCACGCAACTCAACGAGTCTCTCGAACAAGGTGTCGACCTCCGAAACTTTGTTTCCGAGACGATTTCGTGGTTGCGGGATCGGTTGCTTGAGTCTGTTGGGGGGACCGGGACGTTTGACGTCGGGTTTCTCCAGTCTGCCATCGAGCACCTGCTAGAGGCACAACGGGCTCGATACAGCGAGAACATCCCGCAACTTCCGGTTGAGCTCGCCATTATCAACGTGTGTGGGGTCTCTTCCTCTGTGTCATCCCGAGCGAGGTCGTCCGACGACCGAGCCGAGGGATCTCGAGTCGAGCCACAGGATTTTAAGAAGCAGGAGGTTGTTTCAAGCCGAGTGGAGTCGCAGCCCAAACCAGTATGTGTCATCCCGAGCGACCCTGAGCGAGCGAAGCGAGTCGAAGGGGAGTCGAGGGATCTCGAGGCCGTCGACACCGTCTTCGACTCCGTCCCCGTTATCAGCCTCGAGGAGGTGAAGAACAAATGGCCGGAAGTGTACGAACAGATCAAGTCGTGTAACGCGTCACTGCCCATGATGATGCAGGGATGTGAAGTTTCTGGCGTCGAGGGCGAGCGGGTGGAACTCGGGTTTGAGTATGGTCTCTACGTGGAGGCGGTGAATCAAGACAAAAATCGTAAACTGATTGAAGGGGTCTTCGAACAAGTTCTTGGGAAGCGTTTGCGAGTGAAGGCGATTCAGAAAAAGATCGGTGTGCAGGCAGACGATACCGTCGGCGAGCTTCTGCAGGAGTTTGGTGGGAGTGTTGTGTAAAGAGGGTTCGTTGACGATGAGGCACGTGAATGTTACTCTTTCGCCGTTCTCCAATGATACTCCCGAGTCGTCTAAGGGCAGGACAGCTGACTCTGAATCAGCTAATCGGGGTTCGAATCCCTGCTCGGGAACCAACAAAAACAGATCGCTAGTGCGATCTGTTTTTGTTGTATAGTATATCTTAAGAAGTGGACGGTGGAGACCTACCATCTCTTGCAGTGAATCTTTAGTTCAGATCGATAGACTTTCCTAAATAGCAGATAACTATTCACTTATGTTACGGAGACATAAAGAATATGAATCGAGGTCGTCTAGAGAAGACGGCTCAGAGAATCGTGGACTGAAGATTGAGACAGAAAATCATGTTGAGTTTCCTGAACAATTTAACGAATCGGCACGCGAAGTAGCCCATTTTCTTTCTTTGCTCGATGCGGATCCAGACGAGGCAATTAAAGATCCGAAGATTGAACGCTTCGTAAGCCAGTTAGCAAATACGGGTTTTATTGGTGGAGTTTACATTCGTCACACTCCTTTTTTTCGGGGGCCCGCACCAAAGATTGCACTGCCTAGGTGGCTTCATCAAGATTTTTTACAACGACATAGTTTGGAAAGTCTGGAAGAACTGACTTCAGCTGAGCGAAAAGAGATAGGCCAGCTTTATAAAGACTTTGTTAGGGATTATCATTTTCATGATAGTGAGTTTGGCCGTTACTATGAGGTTGAAAAACAGTCTGAGGTGCCTAGCGTGCCTCAGGATTACAAATACTACATTGAATCTAAAGACCTATTGAATGCCTTGCGTTCAGGTAAGTTAGAAGAGATGCTAAACACGCTTGCTACTCTGAAGGCATTGCCAGCTTCATTTAAGCTTTTCGAGGGGAGTCGCTTTGTTTTGTATTTTAGAGGTGCCGTTAGTAGTGATAGCGTTACGAACGTGCTAAACGATCTCGGCGTTAAGGGACGAGGGCCCGCTCATGACGTGTACGAAATTATTCAACAAGACGGCCGAGTAGAACTTAGGTCTGCACAGTTGTCGAATGATAGTGCTTTGGGTGATGGAGGGCGCAATCCAGTCGAGTATACAGAACCGTCATACGACCCAAAACATTTTTTGGAAACCTATTTGCGACTCTGTCTTTACGCCGGAAAAAATCCTGCCGAACCGTACAAGACGAGTTTTGTCTATTTTATATCCCCGGAGGATGTCATATTAGAACGGGGTGTGGTAGACGAGGCTCGGGCATTAACTGACTACCCCGTTGTTATTGTGCCATCACGAAGAACAGCTATTAAGCAGAGGAGGGACTAGATCCATACACTTAAAAGTTCACGTACAGACCTGACCCCAATTACGACTGACCGACCGCGTAGTCAATGATCTTGTGAGCGATGTCGAGGCTCGTGACCTTTTCGAGTTCTCGGAAGCCGGGGTTTCCATTTACTTCGAGCAGGAGAGGACCCTGTTTTGAACGAATGAGATCCACGCCAGCGATTTCAAGGTCAAACACCTTGGCGGCGCGGATCGCCAGAGCTTGTTCCGCTTGTGTGAGTTCAATCGGCGATCCTGTTCCGCCGCTGGAGGTGTTTGCTCGCGTGTCTCCGACCGCGGCTGTTCTCTGCATCGCCCCGACGACCTCACCGCCAATGACGAATGCTCGCAGGTCACTCGACCGAGCCTCCGCGATAAACTCTTCAACGATCATAGGGTTCCCATCACGGATACCCAGATAGTCCACAATCGGCCAGAGAGACTCCTCGTCCTTGGCCAGGAACACGCCCTTGCCGTGCGTGCCAAACGCCACTTTTACGATCACCGGGAATCCGATGGTCTTCGCGATCGCGACGGTATCTTCCGGTCTACGGGCGATTCCCCAACGCGGACAGGGGAGGTCATGCTGTGCAAATAACACGTGTTGCGTGAGCTTATTTTTTGCCCAGGTGTACCCAGGGCGGCCGTTGATAACTCGGTAGCCAGCCCGCTCCAACATCTGGACGGCATAGGTGCGCAGGCTCGGTTCCTCGACGAAGTTCGGTCGCGAGATGATGATATCGAGTTTTGGAAGCGGTTGGCCCTCGTGAAGGATTGTCGCGACGTGAGGAGATCCCTCGGCTCGCTCTGCTCGCTCTCCTCGAGTCTGAGCGACCTCGGAGTCGAAGACGGGATGACACAGGAAAGAGAGGTGCGGCTCGTAGAGTTTGACGACGGTGTGGCCTGCCGCTTGTCCAGCTGAAACAAGACGGTCAACGCCTGTGTACACTTCGTCGCGTGGCTCGGAGAAAATGAGGATGCCGATGGTCATAGTTCGACGTTGCTCACTACAAGTATTATTTCTTCATGAAGGCGCGTTCTGCCGCTTGAGGATGCAGGGCGTCACGAGTCGAGAGTCCGTCCACGAGTCCCTCGAGTAACATCTCGCCCAGAATCATGTTGATCTCTTTGCTCGTCGTGGCCGTGTGTAATCGGTCCTTATACGGCTTGGCGCCATTGATCCCGCGGAAGTACCACGAGAGATGTTTTCGGAATGTGACCACGCCGCGTCCCGCCCCGAGCCCCGTCGAGGGGTCCCCGTATTGCTCGATGTGATACACGAGATGTTGTTTCACAACCCGCACGCGTTCCTCAAGTGTCACCGCCTTGGGCTCCCGGCCTCCGAGAAGATCCTCGATCTGAGAAAAAATCCACGGGTTGCCAAGCGCTCCTCGCGCAATCAAGACGCCGTCGGCTCCCGTTGTTTCCAGCGCTTTCAAAGTCAATGGAGGTGTGTGGATATCGCCGTTGGCCAAGAGGGGAATCGAAAGGCCCTTCTTCACCTCGCCAATCAGGTTCCAATCCGACTGTCCCGAGTAACCTTGGGACTTTGTTCGACCGTGCAGGGTGATGAGGTCGGCGCCTGCCGCTTCCACGACTTTTGAAAACTCGATGCACTCACGAGGGTCATCCCAGCCGGTACGGATCTTGATCGAGAGTGGAACGGTCGTAGAGGCTTTCATCGCTTGGATGATCTTCGTCGCGAGCTCTGGTTCCTTCATGAGCGCCGCGCCGTTGAAGTTGTGTACGATCTTGTACACGGGACATCCCATGTTTACGTCGAAGCCCTCAGGGTGGTGTTGCTCTTGGATGATACGCGCCGCCTCTGCCATCGTCTGCGGGTCGCTTCCAAAGAGCTGTTGCACGAGCGGCCGCTCGTCAGGGTGGATGTCGGTCATGTTGAGTGTCTTGTCGTTGCCGCGCACGACTGCCTCAGCGGAGACCATCTCGCGGAAGAGAACAACCTGCCTGCACCCTTCGACTCCCCCTCGACAAGCTCGGGATCGCTCAGGGTCGTGTTGTTCGATGGCTCGAACAACACGACAAAACGCACTGTCCGTCATGTCGGCCATGGGGGAGAGCGCGATGATGGGTCGGGGGAGTTGTGACCAGTCAAGCTTCATAGTTCGACGTTGCTCACTACAGGTAACGGATCGAGGCTACTCGAAAAATCGATTTTTATCAAGTATACTAGGCGCATATGTCTAAGTCGAAACAATCCTCTTATTATTTGTATGGAGCCGCGGTGCTGGTGGTTGTGGGTTTGATTGTCTTTGCCGCCAATAGCTCTGTCGGCCAGAGTGCCCCATCACCGTACGATGAGTTCGCTGGGTGCCTGACCACCGCCGGGGTGACGATGTACGGAGCGTGGTGGTGTCCGCATTGTGAGAATCAAAAAGATCTTTTTGGGAGCGCGTTCGACAACGTGAATTACATTGAGTGTTCGACGGCCGCGCGCACCATGAATCAGACGTGCCAAGATGCGGGGATCCAGGGCTATCCAACCTGGGAGTTCTCGGATGGATCGCGGGCAAGCGGTGAACAGAGTCTGGAAACTCTGGCGCAAGAGTCAGGATGCGCCCTGCCGTAGCGTATGAACAAGACACGTCTTAACTGGATCATTGGCCTTGCCCTATTTGGGGTCGTGCTTTCGACCTACTCGCTCGCGCACAAGACCGGCTTTACATCCGGAGCGATCTGCAACCTGAGCGATACGTTTAGTTGTGACATCGTGAATCAAGGTCCCTACTCGGAGATCTTCGAGATTCCGGTGGCGGCTATTGGGGTCGTAGGATATGCTTTGGTGTTTATTGGCGCGTTGATGAAACGGAAGAACCCTCAAGACAAGAGTCTCTCGTTGTTTCTTGTGCTGGCTTCGTACGGAGGCCTCGCGTTTGCCTTATACCTGACGAGTCTTGAGGCGTTCGTGCTCTTTGCGTGGTGCATCGTGTGCCTGCTCTCTCAAGTGACTATTGCCTCCCTGGCCGTTCTTTCGACCTTCGAGATCATTTCTGAAAGACGTCTATGAACATTTCATTTCATGGGGCCGCGAGGGAGGTGACGGGCTCATGCCATCGGTTAGAGTTTCTCGATGCGGAAAAAAAGTCGCACGCGATCCTGTTTGATTGCGGCATGTTCCAGGGGGAACACATGTGCGGCAACAAGAACCAGGATGCGTTTAAGTTCGATGCTTCCGCGATTGAAGCCGTTTTTGTTTCCCATCCGCATGCCGACCACACCGGGCGTCTGCCTAAGCTCGTGAAAGAAGGATTCACGGGACCGATCTACATGGTGGAGCCGTGCGTGGGTTTGGCGAAATTGGTGCTTGAGGACGCACACCACATCATGAAGGAAGAAGCAGAAAAATGTGGGAGCTCGGTCTTGTACGAACTCGAAGATCTGGAGCGCGCGTTCGCGCAAGTCAAAAGCGTGACCTATCATGAGCATATCGACCTGTGGCCTGGGGTGACCGTTGTCTTTCATGAAGCGGGTCATGTGCTGGGCTCAAGTTACATCTCGGTGGATGCACAAGGAGAGCGTGTGGTCTTCTCTGGGGACATTGGTAACGACGACGTGCCGATTCTTCCCGACACCGAACCGATCTCCCATGCGGACATCGTCATCTGCGAATCGACCTACGGACACCGCGAACACGAGGGCATGGACACGCGCGGAGCCAAGTTGAAGGAGGCGATTCAAGATATCATCAAACTTCGCGGGGTCTTGATGATCCCAGCGTTTTCGATCGAGCGTACGCAAGAGCTCCTGTACGAAATCAACAAACTTCTTTTAGAAGACCTCCACACGAAGCTCCCGATTTATCTGGATAGTCCGATGGCGATTAAGGCTACGGCGCTCTACCGACACTTCAAACAGTTTTTGAAATTCGATGAATCCATTCTGAAGGATCCCGACAAGGACTTCTTCAGCTTTCCGAATTTGCGCGAGACTCTCTCTGTGGAAGAGTCCAAATCAATCAACGATGCCGTGCCACCCAAAATTATCGTCGCGGGTTCCGGGATGATGTCGGGTGGACGCATCATGCATCACCTGATCCGCTATCTCCCAGGCAAGAACAACCGTCTGCTCATCATCGGCTACCAGGCGCAGGGGACGACGGGGCGAAAGTTGTACGAAGGGGCGAAGAAGGTGCGGATTTTTGGCGAGGACGTGGAGGTGCACGCGCAAGTAAGCGCGATCGGCGCCTTCTCGGCGCACGCGGACATGAACAAGCTCACGCGCTGGCTCAAGCCCGAAGACGGCAAGATTCCAAAAAAGATTTTTCTCGTGCACGGCGATCCGGAGGCCAAGGAGGTCTTCGCCACACACCTTCGACACAAGCTCAAAACGGAGGTGATCGTGCCGGAATATCAGAGTAGTCATGAATGGTAGGTAGGTGATCATATTGTAGAGACCTTTCTAGCAGAATATCTCGGATTAGATGTCCGGGATTTTTCATTGACACATTCGCGTTTTTGATATAAAAACGTTTCTCCTTGGCAAAGGGAAAAATCGTCTCTTTTGTCCATGGAATAACCTTCCCCACAGGAGGACAGGTGTCTCTGCACTATCACAAGCTCCACATCGGAGAGATCGCCGATGCCGGATCCGTCACGGGCGCACTAGGTCAGATCGGCGCGCAGGATGCGGATCTGGCCGCCATCAATTGGCAGGAGGTGCGTGCCCACGCCATGCGCCAAGCGCTTGCGGCAGCCGCGCAAGAGATGGGTTGCACATGCGCCAAGAGCTACGACAACGCCAGCACCTACGGCTCCAAGAGCGGCGATCCGGACCAAGGCGAAGTTCTTGGCGTGCTCAATAACGGGACATTCCTCCAGTTGGGGGTTGGGATCCGAGAGGACGGCACCTTCTTTCAGTTCTGGAACACGGGAACGCAGCAGTGCCACCCTGCCGAGCTTGCACAGTGGAAGGACTGTCTGCGGCGTCACTTTCATGAGCAGCAGATGCGTGCGGCCATGCAGATTCTCTGTGTCGATGACATCGTGGAAACGCGCGGAGCCGACGGCGCCCTGGTCATCGTCGGCCGAAAGGTGGACGTATGAGCGCCAGAGAGATCATCGTCGTCGTGAAGGGCGACGGCACGGTGGACATCCAAGTCGAAGCGCTTCCGGGCGTCTGCCAGGAGGAGGCTCGACGCCTGCGCGCCATCCTGGCGTTGTTGGGCGGACGTGTTGACGAGATGAACGTGCCCGACGCAAGCGCTCCGCCCATTCCCGTCCCATCCGGTGGGAAGGTCAGAGGTGGAGGATGATCCTGCGCGTCGGGCGCGTGGTCGAGTGCACGCCTGCCATGGGTCCGGGTCAGCGCCTGTGTCTTTGGGTCAAGGGCTGCACCATCGGCTGCCATGGTTGCACCACGCCGGAGCTCTGGGGCGATGGAGGGAACCTCGTCGCTGTCGACGCGTTGATCACATGCATCGCGCAAGCGCAAGAACGATTCGGGATCGAAGGCGTGAGCTTCTCCGGAGGCGAGCCCTTTGAGCAAGCTCGGGCGCTTGCGCAGATCGCGCACGCGGCCAAGGAGCAGGGTCTGTCCGTGCTGTGCTGGTCAGGCTACACACGGAAGTTCTTGCGCGGTGCCCATGCGCCGGATGGGGCGCGCGAACTTCTGCGAGAACTGGACGTGCTTATCGACGGTCGGTTCGTGCAACTCTTGGCCGTGGACAACCTTCCCCTGCGAGGAAGTAGTAACCAGAGAGTGCATCTGTTGACAGGGCGATACCGTTCAGAGGATTTGGACAGCGTCATCGCGCTGGAGATCGATGGCGGTCAAGTGGTCTCGCACGGCGTGACGGATCACGGACGAATCGCCAGTGTTCTACGACTGTTGGGTCTTGGTTCGCATGCCTAGCGACACGCAACTCGCTAGGCCTTTTCCACGAGAGGTCGACGCTCGCCCCTGGTGAGCCGTTGACCTTTCATGGTCAAGACGTTCATTCAAAGGAGACCACCATGACCCGTACCGTTTCCGAGCCAACCACTCGGCGATTGTTCAGGGGACACAACAGCTGGATCTGGTGCCTTGCTCTGTCCCCAGACGGGAAGACACTGGCAGGCGGGGGTTCAGGATTTGATCCTCGTATCCACCTATGGAGCGTGGAGACCGGGGAAGTTCGTGGTGTCCTTGAAGGGCACACAGACAGTGTCACCGGCCTCGCGTTCTCGCATGATGGCCGCACCCTCTACTCGTGCAGCTACGACCACACCCTGCGTGAGTGGGATGTGAAGCATCTGCGCCAAAGAGGTGAACCGATTGTGAGTTCGAGGGGTACTCTCAGTCACCTCGCCCTGTCCCAGGACGGCACACTCGCCACAGGAGGTGGCGATGGCGTTGTCTTCTTGAGACGTCCCGGGAGCAAAACCGTCCAGCGCATCGAGGGGTTCGAGAATTGGATCCGGTGCCTGGCATTCTCTGCAGACGGTTCCACCCTGGCGGTGGGGAGGGCTTACGGCCATCTGCGAGTCCTCTCAAGGCAAGAAGATGGCAGCTTCCAGACTCTCCACCGCTTCCGGCTGGATTCAAGCATCTGGGTGCTCACCTTCACGCCGGATGGAGAGCTCCTATGCGGGACAGGAGGCGGGCAGATTCACCTGGTGGACGTGAGGACGGGAGAGTCACGCCACAGGCCAGAGCTCACCGTTCGCACACGTGGAGAGATCTGCGCGCTTGCGTTCACGCGAAACGCTCTGCTTGTGGGGCAGCAGGATACTTCGATTACGGATGGAACCCGCGGACTTGGCCGCCTGCACGCCATGAGCTGGCCGGATGGTCAGCTGGAGCTTGCCCCTACGGACTTCTGGGGAGGGGTCGACGTGATCATCCCTGTGAATGGTGGCAAGGGACTGCTGGTTTCCAAGAACCGCATGGAGTGTCCGGCAAGATCGTCCGACCGCTACGCCCCCTGTCTCTTGGACTTTGGCTATCCGGGTCTGGGGCGCAACACCATCCTCACCCCTGAGGCACTGGCCGCGGCGGTGTGGTAGAACGGGCACTACCCACCGCATGCCTAGCGACACGCTGCTCGCTAGGCCTTTTCCACGAGAGGTTGACGCTCGCCCCTGCGAGCCATCGACCCCTCATGGTCAAGACGTTCATTCAATTTCCAACCCACACCACACGAGGAGAAGAGTCATGACTCCATCTTGGATGAGAACCTTCGAGCAGGAGCGCGCCAGGTGCCATTTCTGCTTCCTGTTTGACGGGAACGTCGCAGACGGCTTCCCCAATACGACCGATGCGTCATCCATGGCGCTGTTGCCTTGGCACCGGCTGGTACTCGACGCGTTGGTCAGGCAGGAGCCCGATCGTCGTTTCGTCGTGTTTGATCCGGCTCTGGGCTTGAGCTTCCCCAGAGACGAAGATCATGAGGCGTTCGGGGAGCTGCTTAAGAAGAACCGGCAGTCTGCCGGTGAAGCTGACGATCCCATCGCCCGCGCGCGAGCGCAGGTGGCGTCGAGGGTCGAGCAGACGACGGATCCCACCGGGGCTTTGTCGCAGATCATGAACGTGCTGCGGCACGCCGTCGGCGATTCGGTTCGCTTCACGGTGATTCTGCCCAATGTCGACACCTACTGTCTGGACGACAGTTCCCCTGCCGGCGCCATGTCGTCGCGTACGCCGTTGCTCATCCGGCGAATGGCGGAAGACGATGCCTTTGGGATCGTCGGCCATTTGGTGCTCATGAGCGCCAGATCTTCCGGCTTGTTGCCCCAGATGCTGCGCGACAGCAGCTCGCCCATCTGCTTGATCAAGGTGGATCCCCCCCTTCAGGCGGAGCGTGAGGCTTACTTGCGCCGGGTGTGTAGGACGGACAGTGGCCTGCAGCGCCAGCAAGAGCTGGAGATGCAGATCGCCGAGGAGATCCAAGTACTGCAAGCGCGAGCGAATGACGACATCGTTGCGGCTCGGACGGCAGACGAACGGCACAGCGCCCTACGCAAGTCCCTCAAGCAAGACGGTGAGTACAAGGGGCATCTGGCGGCCGTGAAGCGGTGCCGATCCTCGCTTACGGCTCTGCGGCAGTCCCTCAACGCGGATAATGCCGGGCAGTTGGCGAATCTCCAAGCGCAGATCGATGCCCTTGGCGCACAGCTGCGGAGCGATCCTCTCCTGACCGATGACGCGTCTCTTGACGAGGCTCGCTGGGCCAATTTGGCGCCCGGCGATATGGTCAGTGTCCAGGACTCGCGTGGTGGGGCACAGCGCTTCACTGTGCTCAAGAGCGCGACGAGACGTAGCGGAGTGCAGTTCGCCAGCGGGGCGAACCCGAACAAGCCGGTCACCGACTCGCGTAACTCCAGCATCCCCGCCCAATTCTTCTTTGAGGGCGGATTGCTGGTGATGCGCTTCAAGGCAAACGACGCCGACATCTGCGTGGCCAATGCCGACAACGTCGCTTGCCTAACGGTGAAGCCGTTTGCTCGAAAGCAGGCAACAGAGTGTCTGGAGGAGCTGCAACGGAACTTGGAGGCGCTGTGCTCGAGCGAGCCGGCGTCGATCCGAGAGGCGCAAAGCGAGCTCGATCGGCTGACGACAGCGGCTGTGAGTCGGTTGCAGGAGCTGCAAGAGGACCACACACGGATCGCGCAGCAGTTGGCGCAGACACTGCGAGACAGCAAGGCTCGTCTTCCGAACCTCTCCAGCGAGACACTAACCGACTTGCGCGAGCAGCATCGACGGCTCACGGCAACCCGTGACGACGAATCGTTGTTCGACACGCCCACCATGGGGGTTGTCGAGCTGGCTCGTCTGACCGGCAACATGGGCTACCGCGATCTGCGCCGTCTGCTTCGTCGCGCGCAGGCCGGCAACCAGCCGCTGTCCCACAAGGACGTGGTCGCACACAGGCTGGTCATCCTCAACGAGCGCTTCGGGCATCTGTTTGAGGTGATCGACCCACCCTACGGGTTTGACGGCATCGCCGGACTCGACGGCGTCAAGACGTTTCTCCTGGACGTCTGCGAGCGCATGCGCACGGGCGACCTCTCGCGAGTGCCCATGGGGTGTGCACTGCTGGGACCGCCCGGTACCGGCAAGAGTGCGCTGGCGACGGCGTTGGCGCACGCCTCCGGTCTCTTGCTGCTGATCCCTCGCCACACTCAACAGATGTGGGTTGGCTCATCGGAGCGCAACGTGCACGACCAGCTGGAGGCCGTAAGGTTGATGGCGCCGTGCGTGGTATTCCAGGACGAGATCGATCAGAACGACGGCGGACGCGATGGATTCAGCGGCGACTCGGGTGTGTCCAACCGGACGCGTCAGGCGTGGATGACCTTCCTCGCCGATCCGACCATCCGAGGCCGCGTGTTCTACATGACGGCCAGCAACCGACCGGATCTCATCGACGCGGCCATGCTGCGTGCCGGTCGAAGCGACGAAGTCATCCCGGTGCTCATGCCCGATGCCACGACCCGTGAAGCCTTGTTCCGCGTGATGATTCGGCGCGGCGGGTTCACCACGGACATCACGGACTTCACGGAGTTCGCCGACAAGACCAAGCGCCTCTCCGGCGCGGACATCGAGGTGATCGTCCGGCACGCCGACACGCACGGGGAGCCTGGCGTGAATCGTGATGATCTGCTCTGGGCCATCGGCGATTACATGCCGCAGGCACAGCAAACGCAAATCGCCCGCATGACCCTGTTGGCCGTAGCCAACGCGCGCTCCAGAGCGCTTCTGCCCGCCAACGCGCGGGACGAGGTGGAGTGGGCGCTGGAGGTGCTCAAGCAGCACGGAGAGGAGTCTGACATCCGTATGCAGGTCATCCCGCCGGTTAAGCCATCGGTGACGAATTAGTCACCAACCACGTGGCTCACAAGCCGCACGCCTAGCGACACGCTCTCGCTAGGCCTTTTCCACGAGAGGTTGACGCTCGCCCCTGGCGAGTCATCGACCTTTCATGGTCAAGACGTTCATTCAAAGGAGACCATCATGACCCGTACCATCTCCGAGCCAACCACTCGGCGATTGTTCAATGGACACCTCGGCTGGATCTGGCGCCTTGCTCTGTCCCAAGACGGGAAGACACTGGCGGGCGGGGGTTCAGGAGCAGATCCTCGGATCCACCTATGGAGCGTGGAGACCGGAGAAGTTCGTGGTGTCCTTGAAGGGCACACAGACAGTGTCACCGGCCTCGCGTTCTCGCCTGATGACAAGACCCTCTACTCGTGCAGCCACGACAACACTCTGCGCGAGTGGGACATGGAGCATCTGCGTCAAAGAGGTGAACCGACTTTGCGCTCGAAGCAGCCTTTCAACCACCTCGCCCTGTCCCAGGACGGCACTCTTGCCACAGGGGGTGATGAGAAGACGCTCTTCTTGAGAAACCCCGGGAGCCATACCTTCCGGTGTATCGAGAGGTTTGAGGGTCAGATCTTGCGCTTGGCGCTCTCTTCAGACGGTTCCATCCTGGCGGTGGGGATGTGGGATGGACACCTGAAGATCCTCTCAAGGCAGGAAGATTGCAGATTCCAGACTCTCCACAGCCTCCAGCTGGACTCGATCATCTGGGCTCTCACCTTCACGCCGGAGGGAGAGCTTCTGTGTGGGACAGAGGGCGGACAGATCCATCTGGTGGACGTGAGGACGGGAGTGTCACGCCACAGGCCGGAGCTCACCGTTCACACACGCGGAGAGATCCACGCGCTCGCGTTCACGCGAAACTCCCTGCTCGTGGGGCAGTGTGACACCTCGGTCGCTGATGGCACCCGCGGAAGCGGTCGCCTGCACGCCGTGAGCTGGCCGGATGGTGCGCTGGAGCTTGCACTTACGGACTTCTGGGGATGGGTTAACGCGGTCATCCCCGTGAATGGTGGCCAGAGTCTGCTGGTCTCCAAGAACCGCACGCAAAGTCCGGCCGAGTCGCCCGACCGCTACGCCCCCTGTCTCTTGGACTTCGGTTGTCCGGATCTGGGACGCCACACCATCCTCACTCCCGAGGCACGAGCCGCGGCGAGGTGGTAGAACGGGCACTACCACCACATGCCTAGCGACACGCAACTCGTTAGGCCTTTTCCACGAGAGGTTGACGCTCGCCCCTGCGAGCCATCGACCTTTCATGGTCAAGACGTTCATTCAAAGGAGACCACCATGACCCGCATCGTTTCCGAGCCGACCACTCGGCGATTGTTCAGGGGGCACAATAGCTGGATCTGGTGCCTGGCTCTGTCCCAGGACGAGAAGACACTGGCGGGCGGGGGATTCAACGCGGATCCTCGTATCCATCTGTGGAGTGTGGAGACCGGGGAAGTTTGTAGTGTCCTTGAAGGGCATACCGACAGTGTAGCCGGCCTCGCGCTCTCGTCTGATGGCCGCACCCTCTACTCGTGCAGCCACGACCACACCCTGCGTGAGTGGGATGTGGAGTATCTGTGCCAAAGAGGTGAACCGATTGTGAGCTCCAGTTGGTCTGTCAACCACCTCGCCCTGTCCCAGGACGGCATCCTTGCCACAGGGGGTGACGAGAATGTGCTCTTCTTGAGATATCCCGGGAGCGATACCTTCCGGTGCCTCGAGGGGTTTGAGGGTCAGATCTTGCGCTTGGCATTCTCTTCAGACGGTTCCATCCTGGCGGTGGGGATGTGGGATGGATACCTGAAGATCCTCTCAAGGCAGGGAGATGGCAGATTCCATACTCTCCATAGCCTCCGGCTGGACTCCAGCATCTGGGCTCTCACCTTCACGCCTAAGGGAGAGCTTCTGTGTGGGACACAAGGCGGACAGATCCACCTGGTGGACGTGAGGACTGGAGCGGCACGCCACAGGCCGGAGCTCACCGCTCACTCACGCGGAGAGATTCGCGCACTTATCTTCACAGGAAACACCCTGTTCGTGGGGCAGTGGGACACCTTGGTCGTGGATGGCACCCGCGGAGGCGGCTGCCTGCACGCCATGAGCTGGCCGGATGGTCAGCTGGAGCTTGCGCTTACGGACTTCTGGGAAGTGGTCGACGCGGTCATCCCCGTGGATGATGGCAAGGGACTGCTGGTTTCCAAGAACCGCACACAGTGTCCGGCAAGATCGTCCGACTGCTATGCCCCCTGTCTCTTGGACTTCGGTTGTCCGGACTTGGGACGCAACACCATCCTCACCCCCGAGGCACTGGCCGCGGCGATCTGGTAGGACAAACGCCGTCCGGAACATTCGTCAAAGAACCATCATCTGATGGTTCTTTTCTTGAGGGAACATATTAGACCTGTTGCTTAACTGGGATTGACTGGTTGGCGATGGTTCTGTATCCTTTCGCCGTGCTATTCATCTTGAGGAGGATCAATGCACGCATCGACGCGAAGGGGAGAAGAGACCACGATTGTCGACGTGATCGTCCCGCAGAAGCCACAGCCGCTCATGCGACCGGACGACACGGTCGGGGCGCCGTTTTGGCGGCCGCCCGTCGAGGAACAGGTTCTCGAGCTCGAGCTCGATGACACCGTAACCGTTCAGGCGCTCGCTGCCCTGCAGCCCGCGCCCGATCCATGGCCGTGGTTGCACTCATGGCACACGGTCTGGGTCGGCGTTAGCGCCTGCAGCTTCGTGGTCGGCATGATCGGCGGGATCCTCCTGTTCGCCTAGCGCCACGCAGACGCGCAACTAGCGCGTCTTTTCTATTTTAGGTAGGATAGTCGCGATTATGGCCGATCAAGCGCACATTCGAAACTTCTGTATCATCGCCCACATCGATCATGGAAAGTCGACCCTCGCGGATCGGCTTTTGGAATTGACCGGCGCGGTAGACAAACGCAACATGAAGGCGCAAATCCTCGACTCCATGGACATCGAACGCGAGCGCGGGATCACGATTAAGCTGACCCCTGCCAGAATGGGTTATAAGTATTCTGGCGGGGGTCATCCCGAGCGAGCGAAGCGAGTCGAGGGATCCCATCTGGATCGGCAAGTACCCCCCGATACATACATCCTGAACCTCATCGACACACCGGGACACGTTGACTTCAATTACGAAGTGAGTCGGTCTCTTGCGGCCGTGGAGGGAGCGATCTTGCTCGTCGACGCCACACAGGGCGTGCAGGCGCAGACGATTGGAAACTTGTATCTCGCACTTGAGGAGAACCTCGAGATCATTCCCGTCCTCAACAAGATTGATCTGCCGGCGGCGGATATCCCAGCGCGCACGGCTGAGATCGTGTCCCTTATCGGGTGTAAGCCCGAGGAGATTTTGGCGGTGAGTGGAAAGACGGGACAGGGGGTGATGGAATTGCTTGATGCGATCGTCCAACGGTTTCCACCTCCGTCTGGCGACCCTGCCGCACCTACGCGTGCCCTCATTTTTGATTCGTTCTACGACGACTACCGAGGAGTGATGGCATATATCCGTGTCGTCGACGGCGCCCTGCACAAAGGCAAAAAGGTAAAGATGATCGCCACCGGCGCCGACATTCAGGTGCTTGAGACCGGGGCGATCACGCCGGGGGCTCTCAAATCTGCTGATACGTTAGAGGCTGGACAAATTGGGTACATCGTCACCGGACTCAAGGATCTCAGCGGTTGTCGAGTTGGTGACACCATTACCGTTCCTGCTGATCATCTCCCGCCTGCGCTTCCTGGCTATAAGGAAGTCAAACCGATGGTGTTCGCCGGTGTCTTTCCGCAGGAGGGTGATGATTTCCATCGTTTGCGCGAAGCGATTGAGCGTCTCAAATTAAACGACTCCGCGTTGGTCTATGAGTCCGAGCACTCGCCGGCGCTGGGTTTTGGATTCCGTTGTGGACTGCTGGGCATGTTGCACCTGGAGATTCTCAAAGAGCGACTTGAGCGTGAGTTCAACATGAGTCTGGTCGTGACAGTGCCGTCTGTGGCGTATGAGGTGGTTCTGCGCCGCGGTGAGACTATCGTGATCAAGAGTCCGCTTGAGCTTCCCGACCCCTCGCACATCGAGGTCATTCGTGAACCATGGGTGAAGGTCGATATTGTCAGTCCCAGTTCCTACATCGGCGCCATTATGCAGCTCATGCAGGAACGACGGGGGTTGTATGAGACAACCGAGTATCTCGCTGGCGATCGTGCCATTCTCCACTATCAGATTCCGCTTGCCATGATCATCGTGGATTTTTACGATAAACTCAAAAGCATCACGGCTGGCTACGCGTCGCTCAACTACGAGGTGATTGATTACCGACCGGCCGACGTGGTGAAGATGGACATCTTGGTTGCGGAAGAACCGGTGGACGCTTTTTCCACCCTGGTCTACCGCGACGAAGCAGATCGAGCCGGGCGGCGTATCACCGCGGTGTTGAAGGACACGATCCCGCGTCAGAATTTCGTTATCAAACTGCAAGCGAGCGTGGGAGGTAAAGTCGTCGCCTCGGAACGGATTTCCGCGATGCGTAAAGACGTGACAGCCGGCCTCTATGGCGGCGACGTGACGCGTAAGCGCAAGCTTCTCGAGAAACAGAAAAAAGGAAAGGCAAAGATGGCCGCGCTTGGAAAAGGGCGTGTCAGCATTCCAACAGACGCCTACCTAAAAGTACTGAAACGAGATTCATGAAACGTTGGATGGTTCAGGAACCAGTCTCACAAGACGTGCAACGTCAGTTTCCTGAACTCGACGACGTTATTTTGCAGTTGCTCTGGAATCGGGGTCTCAAGACGCAAGGAGAGATGGATATTTTTTTGGGACCAGATTGGAGCCGGGACACGTTTGGTCCCGAGCTTTTTTTACACATGAAACGGGCCGTGGGGCGTGTGTTCCAAGCTCTCGAGCGGGCTGAGGTCATCACGATTCACGGCGACTACGATGCGGACGGCACGTGCGGGACGGCCGTGCTCGTCACGACCCTGCGGGAGATTTGCCGGGCGTTACGTTCTGTGTCATTGCGAGGGAGTACGCCGAAGCCGCGAGCGAAGCGTGGCGGGACCGAAGCAATCTCTTCTTTTGACGAAACCAAGATCACGACGTACATCCCGCACCGCGAGAAAGAAGGATATGGGATGTCTATTGAGACGATCGAGCATTTGAACGAACACGAGAACACAGAGCTGGTCATCACGGTCGACTGCGGGATTTCGAACAAGCCGGCCATCGACCGCGGCGCCACGCTGGGGATCGACACGATCGTTTGTGATCATCACACCATGCCCGCACAGCTCCCGACTTCCGCCATTCTCATCCACCCGTTGGTGCCAGGCGAAACGTTTCCCAACAAGCATCTGTGCGGAACGGGCGTGGCGTTCAAGCTGGCGAGCGCTCTTATTGTCGAGGCTCGAAATCGTGGAGGGGCATTTCCTGATGGTCATGAGAAATGGCTCCTCGATCTGGTGGCGATCGCGACCGTGACGGACGTGATGCCCCTGCGTGGTGAGAATCGCGTGCTTGAGAAGTATGGACTCCTCGTCCTCAACAAGACACGCCGCAAAGGTATTCAGAAACTCCTCGACGTGTCCGGTTCAAAACTTGGGGAGCTCGACACGGTTTCTATCGGGTTCCAGATTGGTCCACGTTTGAACGCCGCTGGTCGCATGACACATGCCAGCGAAGCGCTTGATCTGCTCGTCGAAGAGGATGACGTGCGCGCGACAGCGCTGGCGATGAGACTTCATGAACTCAACGTCGAGCGGCAGAAGGCCTCACAGCTCATGTTTGAGCAGGCAAAGAAGCAGATTGGCGAGGCCATCGGCGAATCGTTGATCGTTGCGTATCAGGAAGGTTGGGGCGCGGGGCTCGTCGGTCTCGTCGCCGGAAAATTGATGAACGAGTATCACCGACCGGTATTGGTTGTGGGACAAGACGGGGAGAAGTTTGTCGGTTCAGGTCGGAGTATCGAGGGGTTTGATGTAACCAAGGCCCTTCACTATGCCAGCGAGTTTTTGGACAAGTTCGGCGGCCATCCGCAGGCGTGCGGTTTTTCCGTGAGCGGCGAGGAGCGATTCCACAAGGCCATGGAGATGATGAAAGAATTTGCCGCGAGAGAACTGAAGCCAGAGGATCTCGAACCGCGACTCACGATCGACGCAGAGATTCCGCTCGAGAAAATTACCTGGGAGCTGTTCGACGAGCTTCAGGCCTTTCATCCGTTTGGAACGGGGAATCCTGTTCCGGTGTTCGTCTCGCGCAACGTGAGCGTGGCCGCGTTTTCAACGGTCGGTCGTGACGGTGGACATCTTAAACTGCGTTTAGCTTCGGCAACTGGTAAACTGGTGGAGGCGATTGGATTTGGATTTGGGAGCTGGATCACGAAGTTGACGTACGGCGCACAGATCGACGTCGCCTTCGAGATTCAGGTGAACGAATGGAACGGCAACCGACAGCTCCAAATTCGTATTGTAGATTTACAAACTCACTAGTCTCGTCATTGCGAGCGACCGAAGGGAGCGAAGCAATCTTTGAGGATTGCTTCGTCGGCCTATGGCCTCCTCGCAATGACGGGGGGCAATTTATGCACGTACACATTTACACAGACGGTGGGGCGAGAGGGAATCCGGGGCCGGCCGCGAGCGGAGCGGTGATTAAGTCGCCAGATGGGGAGCTGATCGCGGAGGTGATGAAGTATCTTGGCAAGACGACGAATAACCAGGCCGAGTACACCGCCATCATCATCGGACTCGAGCGCGCCGCCAAGCTTGGGGCAACGCAGGTCTCGCTCTTTATGGATTCTGAGCTCGCAACCAAACAGCTCAAGGGCGAGTATCGCGTGAAGGATCCGGAAATCGCCAAGCGGTTTTTGGAAGTGAAGAATTTATTGCACAAATTTGACCACGTGTCGTTCACGCACGTGCGTCGCGAGAAGAACAAGGAAGCCGACGCGCTCGTGAACAAATGTCTCGATGAACAGAGGTGTTAATTGTGTTATACTGTTCCTACCTATGGGCTTGTTCGGAAAGAAACAGCCAAAAAGTTTTTTGGGGGTCGACATCGGCGCTAGCAGTATTAAGGTCGTCGAGTTTGAGGCAAAGAAGGGTCGGCCCATTTTGATGACGTACGGATACGCGGAGATTCCCGTTGAAGAAGCAGGAGAGTCTTTGTTTGACCAGCCTAAGCGAACCGGCGAGTTGCTCGCGCGCGTGTGCAAGGAAGCCGGAACCAAATCCACTTCCGCGATGGCCGCGCTTCCGACCTCGCGAGTGTTTGCGACGATTCTTTCACTCACCGACGGAAAAGACGCGCGGGCGAAACAGGCTGCCGTGGACGCAGAGGTTGGGAAGCTCGCGCCACTGCCCCTTTCCGAGATGATTATCCAGACGACGTATTTGGACGAGGAAAAGAAACCCGAGAAAGGAAAAAAGGGGGAACCCGCCGTCGCTAAAGCTATGGCGGGTGGGGAGATGGAAAAGGGGAAGCAAAAGCAGTTTCGCGCGATGGTCACGGGGTCGGCCAAGTCGTTCATCCAGAAGTACATCGAAATTTTTAAAGCGGCGAAGCTCAACCTTCAAGCCATCGACACGGAATCGCTCGCGCTTGTTCGCGCGCTCGTTGGAAAAGACAAAGGGGCCATCATGGTCATTGATATCGGCTCACAGCGCACGACGATCATGATCGTGGAGAAGGGGATTCCGTTTGTGTCGCGTTCGATCCAGTTGGGAGGGGACACCGTCACGCGCGCGGTGATGCAACAGATGTCTTTGTCAGAAGAGGATGCCGAGCGTATCAAGCGCGACCTGGGCACCGCTTCAGCGACAGGCTCGGGACTCACGGGCGATCTTCCAAAGGTGTTAGAGGTGCTCATGCTTCCGCTCATCAACGAGATTCGATTTGCGTTCCAGTTGTACGCAGGCATGGAGCTCGCTCTGATCAAGAAGGTGGAGAAGATTATTTTGACGGGTGGCTCATCTCACTTGCCGCGCGTGACGGAGTATTTGGCGCAGACGCTCAACCTCAACGTCTACCGTGGCGACCCCTGGGCACGCGTCGTCTTTCCACAAGATCTCGCAAGCGTCCTGGAAGAAATCGGCCCGCGCATGAGCGTGGCGGTTGGTCTGGCGATGCGAGAGATCGAATAGTATGGCAAAGAAGTCTCTGCTCATGCTTGATCAAGACGCGTACTATGCCGGTATTTACGCGAATCGATTTGAAAGCGCCGGGTGGAAGGTGTGGGTGGAAGAGACCCTCGCGGGCGCCATCAAACGACTCAAGCGAGTACACCCGGACGTCATCATCGTGGACCTGGAGCCGCTGGTCGAGTCGACGGGTTTTATCGCCGGTCTGCGGTCGGATCCCAAGACAGCCGGTACGCTGATCGTCGGTTTGGCAAAGCTCGGCGACCGTAAGACCCTGCTCAAGGCACAGGAAGCCGGAGTCGATAGCTATCTTCTCAAGGGTCACTTCGTTCCATCTGAAGCCGTCAAAAAAGTAAAACGTCTCTTAGAAGAGAAAACATCTTTATGAAAAAACAACAAGGGTTTACCCTCGTCGAGCTCCTGGTCGTCATCGCGATCATCGCGCTCGTCGTCGTGTTCGCGGCGCTGGCTGTCAACGCGGCACGGTCCAAACAGCGGGATGCCTCGCGCCTCGCCAACGTGCGCATCGTCCAGTCCGCACTGGAGGATTACTTCAATGAGGCGAACGCCTATCCCGATGGTGAGCTTCTGCCATTGGGCGACGTGACGCAAAGTACCTGCTTAGGCTCCGAGGGGTTCGGCGGGGATTGTTCAACGGCTGAGTCGACGTATCTGCGCGTCGTCCCAGGAACGTACGAGGACGGACTTGAGGGAATCGTGACGTGCGGTGAGCCTTCGCGTCGAGCGTTTTGCTACAGCGTTCAGAAAGAAGGGGAATCGTACGTGATCCATTTTGAACTTGAGAATGCTCTCACACCGGTCGGACTTCAGGCGGGAGTGAATTGTGCCACGCCAGATGGTATGGAAGCGGGAATCTGCGCACAGTAGAAACGGGCCTCCCGCCGTCGCTGAAGCTATGGCGGGCAGGAAAGGCCCTGTGAATAATCTACTTCACAGCCCCTTTAAGGGGCGTCAAAACGAGGCACTCTGCCTCGTTTTTTGGTATAATCGTCCTGTATGTTTTGGGTGTATATCTTGGTGTTTGTCGTAGGCGCGTGTGTGGGAAGTTTTTTGAATGTGGCGATTTTCCGGACGCATGAGGGCGATTCGGTCGCTCGTGGACGTTCCAAATGCCGATCCTGTGAGACGCCGATCCGTGCTGGCGACCTTGTTCCCATCCTCAGCTACTTCCGTCTTCAGGGTCGTTGTCGATCTTGTAAGGCTGTCATCTCGTGGCAGTATCCGGCTGTCGAGGTGGCAACAGGACTGCTGTTCATGCTTGGGCTTGTGATCGTCTCGACCCAAGGCGCCGACAATCTCGGCTTGCTGTTCATGGCGATGCTCCTGTTGCGTTACGCCGTTTTCATTGCGTACCTCGTCATCATCTTCGTCTACGACTTGCGGCACATGCTCATCCTCGACCGGTTTACGATTCCCGCGATGATCTTCGCGATCATCATGAACCTCTGGCTTGGAACGGTGCCCACATGGTCGATTCTCGTGGGCGGCGCCGTGCTCGCGGGATTTTTCTGGCTTCAGTTCGCCATTTCGCGCGGCACGTGGGTGGGCGGCGGAGACATCCGCATGGGGGCGCTGATGGGATTCATGTTGGGGCTCGAGCAGGGGCTCGTGGCGCTGTTCATCGCCTACGTGCTGGGCGCGGCGGTCGGCGTGGCGATGATGGCGAGCGGTAAGGCCACGCGTAAGACGCCGGTGCCGTTCGGGAGTTTCCTCGCGGTCGCAACGGTGGTCGTGTTGTTTGTCGGTGAGCCATGGGTTGATTGGTATTTGAGTCTCTTTGTATGACGAAGGCACAGGCCAAGGAACGAATCGAGAAACTTCGTCAGACCATCGACGACTATCGTTACCAGTATCACGTGCTGGACACGCTTGAGATTTCTGATGCGGCGCTGGATTCGCTCAAGCACGAGCTCTACAAACTCGAGCAGGAATATCCCGAGCTCATCACCCCCGACTCACCGACCCAGCGCGTGGGTGGCAAGCCCCTGTCGAAGTTCCAGAAGGTGACGCACGCACGGCCGATGCTCTCGATGGAAGACGTGTTCACGCAAGAGGAATTCGAGGCGTGGCGCGAACGACTTCACAAAGTTGGTGGGAAGAAGGTCGACGAGCTTTTTTGTATGCCCAAACTCGATGGCCTGGCCGTGAGCCTCGTGTACAAGGACGGACTCCTGAATTCGGCGGCGACACGAGGGGACGGGAAGGTTGGAGAAGACGTAACGCAGAACGTGAAGACGATCGAGTCGGTGCCGTTGAGACTGCGGCCCATAACCACCCCCAACCCCTCCTTGAAAAGGAGGGGTGCCGAAAAAGGGAGGGGGACCGGAGTTCCTGAGTATGTCGAAGTGCGGGGGGAGATTTATTTTCCGGTAAAGGCGTTTGAGAAGATGAACCGTGAATTGGAAAAGGCGGGAGAGGGAACGTTTGCTAATCCTCGCAACACCGCGGCCGGGTCGATCCGCCAACTTGATTCGTCGATTACGGCGTCGCGTGGACTCGCGTTTGTTGCGTGGGATCTCGATGCGGATTTTGGACAATCGACGATGGAGGAAGAGTGGGAGATCCTCGAGCAAATTGGATTTCGTCCAGCGCCTGAATCAAAGCGGTTCGAGTCTGTCGAGGCGATTCGTAAGCATTGGTTATGGCTGCAGGAGAAACGCGACCAGCTCGGTTACTGGGTGGACGGCATGGTGGTGCGCGTAAATGAGAACAGCGTCTTTGAGAAGCTCGGCGTGGTTGGAAAGACCCCACGGGGGTTGGTCGCGTGGAAGTTCCCGGCGGAGGAAGCGACAACGAAGGTGAGGGAGATTCAGTGGACGGTCGGTCGCACAGGAGCGCTCACGCCGGTCGCGGTCGTGGAACCGACGTGGATTGGAGGCACAACCGTTGTGCACGCGAGCTTGCACAACCTCGACGAGATCGAGCGGCTCGATGTGCGCGAGGGCGACACGGTGATCCTCTACAAGGCCGGTGACATTATCCCGAAGATTAAGGAGGTGATCGTGAAGTTGCGGCCGAGCGGGGCACACAAGACCAAGCCGCCATCGAAGTGTCCCGTCTGTGGCTCCAAGGTTGAGCGTCGAGAGGATGAAGTCGCCATCTACTGCACCAACCCGAAGTGCTTCGTCCAAGATCGTGAAGCGATTCTGCATGCGGCTCGCGCGTTTGAGATCGATGGACTTGGGCCACAGACTATCGCCACACTTCTGGAGAACGGCATTATCTCGAGTCCTGCCGACTTGTTCCTCTTGAAGCCAGGCGACGTGCTGGGACTGGAGGGATTTGCTGAACTCTCGGCGAACAAGCTCGTCGAACAAATTCAGGCGCGTAAGACGATCTCGCTTTCGAATTTCATCCTTGCGCTTGGGATTCGTAACGTCGGCGAACAGACGGTCATCGATCTCTCCAACCACTTCGGTTCACTCGACAAGGTGGTCGAGGCAACACTCGAGGACCTCATGAAGGTGGAGGGGATCGGGGACGTGGTGGCAAAAAGTGTGCGCGAGTATTTTGACGAGGATCGCCATCGCAAGCTCGTCGAGCGATTTTTGGACAATGGTATCAGTGTACTAGTACAGCAGTACGCTAGAACAAAAACGAAGGCAACCGGGAAGACGTTCGTCGTGACGGGCACCCTCGAGGCACTCAGTCGTGACGATGCAAAAGAGGCGATTCGGAAAGCCGGCGGGAAAGTCGCCGGGTCGGTGAGTAAGAAGACGGACTTTGTGGTGGTGGGAGAGAGTCCGGGCTCGAAGTTCGATGACGCGAAAAAGCTCGGCGTCCCTACCTTGTCGGAGAAGGAGTTTATCGTTATGCTAGCAACTGCGTAATCGCTAATTACGAATGGGATACGAATATGCGAATTACGAATAGAATTTTCCCATTCGTATATTCGTAACATTCGTAATTCGTCGATTATGCAGTTTTCTAGAGAAGAAGTCTTAAAAATTGCCAAGCTCGCCCGCCTTCATTTAGAGGAAGAGGACATCGTCAAGTATCAAGAAGATCTTAGCTCGATTTTGTCCTACGTGGAGAAGCTTCAAGAGCTGAACACGGATGACGTTCCCGAGTTCCAGCACGCGGCTGGGAGTGTGAATGTGTTCCGCGAGGATGTCATCGAGGGGTGTGACCCGGATGTGCGTCGTCGCGCGATCGATAACTTTACGGCTCGCGAGGGGGATTTATTAAAAGTACAAGCGGTGTTTGAAAACAGAACCGAATAGGTATGGACGTATCAACATTGACGATCAAAGAAGCGGGCGACCAGCTCGCGAGCGGAGAACTGACCGCCGAGGCGCTCACAAAGAGTTACCTCGACAGAATCAAGGAACAGGATAGTGACATCCATGCCTTTTTATCTGTTTCAGACACGGCCGTGAGTGAGGCCATTGAGATCGACCGTCGACGAGCGGCTGGAGAATCTCTTGGGCCACTCGCGGGGATCCCTGTTGGAACCAAAGATGTGATTGTTGTGAAAGGTTGGGAGACAACGGGGGGCTCGCAGATTTTGGAAGGATATCGGGCACCGTATGACGCGACGGCCATTGAGCGGTTACGTAAGGCAGGAGCGATTTTAATCGGCCGAACGAACTGTGATGAGTTTGCCATGGGCTCGTCAAATGAGAACTCACATTACGGACCGGTGAAAAATCCGTATGATAAAACGAAGGTGCCTGGCGGCTCGAGCGGAGGATCCGCCGCCGCGGTGGCGGCTGGGTTTGTCCCAGCGGCGCTTGGAAGTGAAACCGGAGGTTCGGTTCGGCAACCAGCTTCGTTGTGTGGAATCGTTGGTCTCAAGCCTACGTACGGTCGTGTTTCTCGTTATGGCCTCATGGCATTAAGTTCAAGCATGGACCAGATCGGTTCTTTTGCTCGAACCGTTGAAGATGTCGCTACACTCTTGGAAGCCATCGAAGGTCGTGATCCGAAAGACGGAACATCCGCAGAACTGTCCAACACCACGGTGCCGGCACTCATCGAGAAATCCGTCGACGGCATGACGCTGGGAGTACCAAAAGAATATTTTGCGAGCGGGATGGATTCGCGGGTTGCCACAGTCGTGCAAGAGGCGATCGCGGAATTAGAGCGAGCTGGCGCAAAGATCCAGGAGATCTCCATGCCGCATTCAGAGTACGCGCTCGCGGCCTACTACATCATCCAACCAGCAGAAGCGAGCTCGAACCTGGGACGATTTGATGGACTCCGCTACGGCTACCACTCGGGGGGAGAGAACTTGCAGGAGACGTATGAGCGCACGCGAGGCGAGGGATTCGGGACAGAAGTGAAACGCCGCATCATGCTAGGCTCCTACACACTCTCGGCCGGCTACTACGATGCGTACTACCGCAAGGCGCTTAAAGTGCGCACGCTTATCAAGCGAGACTTCGACGAGGCATTCAAAAACGTCGACGCGATCGTCTGCCCAACCAGCCCAACGGTCGCCTGGAACATCGGCGAGAAGTTCAACGATCCGCTCGCGATGTACCTCGCCGACATCTACACCGTGACCGCCAACCTCGCGACCGTTCCAGGAATGTCCGTGCCGTGCGGGTTTGTCGACGGTCTTCCTGTTGGTCTCCAGATTCTCGGTAAGCCATTTGATGAGTACACGCTCTTCCGCATAGGCGCGACGTATCAAAATCGAACAAATTGGCACAAGCAGACTCCAAATTAATGTCATCCCGACGACCGTCCCGTCCTGTTGTGTCATCCCGAGCGACCAACGGGAGTCGAGGGATCTCTCAGGTTCTGGATCCCTCCGCTCGGCCATGGTATGGCCTCGGTCGGGATGACACATGACTATGATCCCATACTTCCAGTTCACGTCTATTTCACTAGGCCCCCTCACCATCCAGGTGTGGGGATTTTTCGTTGCGATGGGGATTCTTGCGGCGACGTGGGTGGCGGCAAAAATGGCCAAGCATCGCGGTCAGGATCCGAAAGTCATTTGGGATTTGAGCGTCTGGGTGATCGTGGGCGCGTTTCTTATGGCCCGCGTGTTCATGCTCATCTACGAGCCGGCATATTATCTCAGCGATCCGCTCGAGTTTTTCCGCATCTGGCATGGCGGCTTCTCGATCATGGGTGGATTCCTCGGAGCCACGGTCGCGGGAATCTGGTTTCTTCGTCGACGTCATGTTGACGTGTACGCCTACTGCGACACGGCCATCTTCGGACTCCCGGTGGGTATCTTCATCGGTCGCATCGGCTGTTTCCTTATCCACGATCATCCCGGGACGCTCACCGATTTTGCTTTGGGAGTGAAGTATCCCGATGGCGTGCGCCATGACCACGGCTTGTACGATTCGATCAACGGACTCGTGTTGTTCCTCCTGTTTCTCTGGCTTGCGCGCAGGCACGCCAAGACAGGGACGTACATCGTCGTCTTCTTGATCTGGTACGGCGTCGTACGATTCTTCCTCGACTTTCTTCGCGCCACCAACGGGGCCATCGTCGACACACGTTACTTCTCGCTCACTCCGGCGCAGTATCTCGCGATCGTGATGGTGGTCGGGGGAGTGTGGGTTTATCAAAAGCGATTTAATCGATAAGAGCTTCCGCCCTCAAATCCGTGGACCCGTGGGGGGTTGAACCCCAGCAACCTGAGTTGATAATCTCGGTCGCGCACCAAGCCGAGCCCACGGATTAAAGAGCACAAACAAAACACCCCCACAAACAGAACTATACAGTTCAGATCTGAGGGGGTATTCAATTTACGCTACCGAGATTATCAACTACTTTCATTAAACCAGATTCAATCGCCTTCGTCAACGCATTTATTCACAGGAAAGTTGTCGAGCAAAGTTTGACAAAAAAGCCAATCGAAAATAGCCTAAAAGACGAGGCTATTTTCATTTATCCACAAAGACCAGCCACTTTTATCGTCACCTATGTCTAAGCTGCCTACACTGTCTGATGAGACGCTCGAGCTCTTGGGACTCAAACCCAAGGACATGACCGTCTATACGCACCTTCTCAAATTGGGAACCGCGCCTTTGCGAAAGCTGGCGCAGGAGACAAACCTCAATCGCGGAACCACCTACGACGCCCTCAAACGTCTCATCGACGTTGGGCTCGTCTCCCATATGGACGCCAAGACGCATCGCTACTTCACGGCCGAGGATCCACAAAAATTGACAGGACTCGCCGTGCGTCGCGAAGTCGCCATCCAAGAAGCTCAGCTCAAACTCAAAGATGTCGTGCCGCAGTTTCAAGAGCTTCTGGGATCAAGTAGCCATCGCCCCAGTGTCCGTTACTACGAAGGCGAGGGAGGGGTGAGGGACATTCTAGCCGACGTCTTGAAGACAAGCGAGAAGTCGAAGGACAAGCTCTTCCGCATCTATTCGTCGGAGGGGATTCGCGATCTCATCGCCCACGCCTGGCCAGGGTTCATCAAACTTCGTGTCCGCCACCACGTTCGAGTCAAAACGATTTCGATCGGCGCTGGCGGATCCACGCATGGACTCGATGAGCGCAAATGGTTGACGCAGACCAACAAGGCTCCGTCGTATATCTTCATCTATCTCGGCAAGACTGCCTTCGTGTCTCTGGACGAGCGTCGACAGCTATTCGGGGTGATTATCGAGGATGATGCGATCGCCGCCACGCAGGAGATGATCTTCGATGCGCTGTGGAAGATGATGTGAAGATAGGTTCAGGTACTTCCAAAAAATTTCTTGCTGGCAAAGCCGGGCCAAGCAAATTTTTTGGAAGTACCTGAACCTATCTAGAACCTGACCCCGCTGGAGGATTCGTGCCAATTACTGCTGTTGCGATGTTCTGCGGACCCCATGACGAGGGGGATCAGACCCCCACCCGTCGAATCAACCACGCGATCCAGATCGCGCTCACGCTCGATGCCCTGCTCTTCATCGCGGGCGATGCCTGCGGCGGCGAGGAAGTCCGTGCGTTCCAGATTCGCGCGTGGAGCGCGGGTGTGCACACGGCTGTTGCTGCGTACGATGCGCGCTCATGCACGCTTGCCGACGCCCAGGCAGTCGGGCAGAGTATGCGTATGCGCGCTCACACAGAGGTCGCGCGCATCCACCTCGTCACCGACTGGTGGCATATGGAGCGGGCCATGAGCATGCTCCAGGGCGAGCTTGAGTGCATCCTCGACAGGCGAATTCAGGTCATCCCCGAGTCCGTGTTCACAGGTCCCACGCCCTCGCGCGCGGTGCACGACAACGAACGCCAGGGGATCGTTGACTATCGCGCAGGGATCTACGGATCCCGCCGGGTCATCGACCCGCTTCCTCATCGCCCACAACCCTCCCTCTAGAGAAGGAAACAAAAAACGCGCCCGGTACGCAGCCGAGCGCCTTGCCCGCCATAGCTCTGAGCGACGGCGGGATTTTCATTTCTAGCCAAACAGGGTTCCCCAGAAGCCTTTTTTCTTTTCGGGCGGCGATGCAGGTTCGGTCGTGACGCCTCCACCCTTGAGTGTGGCAACGAACCCGGCGACTCGTGACATCTCCCGCTCCACGACGGGACCTTCATACTCTCCCGCGTGGGCGCTCGTCCCTTCGTAGCTCGCTTCTTTTTGGTCGACGTGCAGGTTCACTTGGATCCCGCCGTTCATGTCCTCGACATAGGCGTGGTAGCGCGGGAACCGTTCACCCATGACACGCTTCACATAACTGATCTGCCCCGCTCGCGTCCGTTGCTCGCCGTATCCAAGCCGTCGCAGGAGGTTACGGGCATTGTCGGAAAGCGGACCGGCAAAGAACTTTTTCATAGTCTTACATTGTCTTGAATAGGAGATCGAATAGGCTTCGTTTTTTCTTCGGGTCGGCTATCACCACAGGGGAATCAGGTTCTGGTGGGTGATAGATTTTTTTGAGACAGATGATCCCACACATCGCTTGGATCATTCGTCGCATCTCTTCGTCCACACGCCCGCCTTCATACGCCCACGGCTGATCGTGGTTGCTTTTGTGGTTGATGCTGTCTAACGCGTCGAAGTGCAGGTCGATGAGCATGCCGTGGGTGTTGAGGGAAACATAGGCATGGAATCGAGGAAATGCCGGATCGTTCAGACGTCGATGATAACACGCCCGTCCTGCTTCCACACAATGCCGAACATAGCCCGCTTTTGTCATAAGGGCTTCGGGAGTGGCTGGAAGGGGATGTGGGAGGAGTCTTTGCATAGTTCGACGTGGCTCACTACAAGTAGGGGTTCTCTACCCAGCTTGGCCAGAAAACGGCTAGATTGTCAATCATTTTGTGCACCTTGCTAACGACATCTGCTAACGTTGGGTTTTCAATTTCAGAGAGTTTTGTTATAGTTCTGCCCGTCATCTCCATCTGGAGAGGTCGCATAGTGGCCTAGTGCGTTCGCTTGGAAAGCGAATATACCGCAAGGTATCGGAGGTTCGAATCCTCTCCTCTCCGCCAAAACAACCCGATCGTCGGGTTGTTTTGATTATAAGCAGAATTGATCGATCGAATGTCATTGTTAGATCCAGAATCTGATTCTAAAATAGCGCGCAAACGCTATGAGATATGCAAAACATACTGTAGACTTATACGTTTTTGTTGACGTAATCTCTATTCTAGAATACATCTGTGGCATAGTTATGTATACGCTTACCATAGCATAGTTCGATTGGCCTAATAAATATTACATTATTTATACATATCTGGTTATGAATAAGCAGAAATTTGCCATCACTTGACACAGTTCACTAGAGTGTTACCATGGCCGTGAAATAACCCAATTCCTATGAATGAAAAAAAATCGTTACTGGAAGATCTCTACACGGACGGCGGCCCATTCGACACTGAGCGAGCCGTAAACGCTCTCAAGCCGATCCTTAGCATACAGCGGGGAGGTGATGGAGTTTTCTACACGAAGGAAGGCAATGCCCTCAAGAACGAGGAGAAAGTTCTCGCATACTGCCTCGTAAGGAAACTTCTTAAAGCCGACGGAGTAACCGAAGTCGCGGGCACTTCCGGCAAGGAAGTGCACGAGAAGACTGGACTCCCAAAGGGTACGGTCGATCCGACAATCCAGAAGTTGAAGAAAGATGGGTACCTCGCTGGAAGCGGAAAGAATTATGAAATTCCTAACCGGCGTGTCGATTCGGTTATCGAGCGCCTGGAAAATGACGTACCTAAAAACGCATAAGTATGGACTCAGAAACGAGAGGTTTGCTTGAAGAAATTCTCGCATCGATAAAAGAACTCAACGAACGTGTTGCACACCTTGAGGGACAGCCGCGGGCAGTTGGTGAAGCGGTTATCGTACGTTCGGTCGAGAAGGAGCTGTCCATCAAGGAGTTCATCATTGACCGTGCTCCCACTAATGCCGTGCAGATGACACTAGCGATCGGATACTACCTCGAACTTCACAAAGAGACAGCCTCCTTCAACGGTGCTGATCTTGAAAAGGGATTCCGCGCCGCAAAGGAGCAGGTGCCAAGTAACATAAATGACAAGGCTAACATGTGCGTCGCGAAGGGACACTTCATGGAGGAAAAGGAGAAGAAAGATAGTCTGAAGGCATGGGTATTGACGCGTAGCGGCGAAGAAATGGTGCAGAAAGGATTTAGAAAGAAGAGCGTATGACACGTGAAGCACTCAACTTATTCGTTACACGCTTCGTCGACTTCGCCAGCTGGGCGACAACGAAGCAAGTTGATTACCTTGCTTATTATCTCCTGACTCAGCCGAGCACCGAAATCGTCACAGTTGTGGATGTCGAGGAGTCTATGGCGCTTCTTGACATACGGCCCTATTCGCGTCTCTCGGTTTATTTATCTGAAGAAGTAACGAAAAAGGGAGGCCGCTACATAAAGCATCCAAGGGGTTATAGGCTCGAGCGTTCCGCGTTCGATGAGATTCGCATTGCTGTCGATGCTGAACCGAAGCGCGTTCAGGTTGCAGAGCATCTTCTGGACATGGTTCCAAGGCTTATTGATTCACAAGAGCGCGCGTTCCTTGAGGAAGCAATACGCAGCTATCGCGTCGAATCATACCGGGCGGCGATCATCATGGTCTGGATACTGACCATGGACCACTTGCAGAAGTTCATTTTTGGAAATCATCTTGATAAATATAACGTTGCCATCGCCGCCCATTCCGACAAGAAAATGAAGCCCGTTGTCGCTTACGATGACTTCTCGGATTTTAAGGAATCGCGTGTTATAGAACTCATGCGCAGCGCAAACATCATATCGCATGACGTGCGTAAGATTCTCGACGAGAAGCTTGGTATCCGAAATAGCGCCGGTCACCCATCAAGAATTTCATTCTCAGCACACAAAACGACTGAATTTGCTCTCGACCTCATTGAGAATGTTCTTCTGAAGTACTAGTCGAGTATTTTCCACTTCCTGATGACAAAAATCAATCGACCTACAGGCCTAAAATTTTCAAAGACAAAATTTTCCAAAATCCCTTACAAAACATTACTGATTTTGGTTCATGACTTTTCCGTCCCGCCAAAACACCCCGATCGTCGGGTTGTTTTGTTTATGGTATTCTCATAAGAGTTATGAATCATTCAGCACGAGTGCATATCACAAAAGACGCTCTCCTGCTTTTGATGAGTGTCGGTGTCGCGGTATTTCTTCTCGTCAGTCCGTCCGTCGAACAGATTTTGACGGCCACACTCGAACGAGAGGTTCTCACGAGCTTTGTGGCTGGAATTTTTTTTACCTCCGTGTTGACGACCCCCGCGTCGGTCGTTGTCCTTGGAGAACTTGGCGCGGCGGGCTCGCCGTGGGCGATTGCCGGTGTCGGGGCGTTGGGAGCCGTGTTAGGCGACCTCGTTCTTTTTGGATTCTTGAAATCGCATGTCAATCGCGACATCGAACAGTTCATCAAAACACGCCGACTCCGTTCCGCCTTTTCTCTTTCACGGTTCCGCTCTTTCACATGGCTCCTTCCGTTCGTGGGGGGACTCATTATCGCCTCTCCTCTTCCAGACGAGCTGGGCGTGACCCTCTTGGGGATCACAAAACTTCCAACGAAACTTTTTATGGTCGTCTCCTACCTCTCAAATTTTCTCGGGATCCTTCTGATTGCTCTTGTGGGAAGCCGTCTCTCGTCGTAAGCTCTGATCATGGACCCCAAGGATGAAATCAAACAGAAGCTCGATATCCTGGATCTCGTGAGCGAGTATGTCGCCCTTAAGCCCTCGGGTTCGACCGGGTTCAAGGGCTTGTGTCCGTTTCACTCAGAAAAGTCTCCTTCCTTCCATGTCTCCCAAGATCGCCAGAACTGGCATTGCTTCGGGTGCAGTGAGGGGGGAGATTGTTTTAGTTTCGTGATGAAGATGGAGGGGATGACCTTCCCCGAGGCGCTCATGCATCTTGGGAAGAAGGTGGGTGTGGAGGTGCGACGGCTTCCAACGGCAGAGACGAACACCCGGTCGCGCATGCTCCAAGTGAATGATCTCGCGCAGAAGTTTTATCGCAAAGTGTTGATCGATTCTCCCAAGGCGTCCGCCGCTCGCGCGTACGTTGAGAAACGACAAATCCCGACCGAGCTCGCGGAAACATTTGGACTTGGCTACGCGCCCGACGACTGGGACACGCTCTCACAATTTTTGCTCAAGCATGGATTCTCCGAAGGCGAGCTTGTGCAAGCGGGCGTGTCGATGCGGCGCAAACAGGGTTCTGGCGTGATCGATCGTTTTCGTAATCGTCTGATGATTCCTCTGCGTGACCATCACGGTAACACCGTCGGATTTACCGGTCGTAGTATGCCCGGCGATGAGCAAGGACCCAAGTATATGAATTCGCCTGAGACGCCGGTCTATTCCAAAACGCATCTTGTCTTTGGACTGGATCTCGCCAAACAGCCGGCCCGTGAGGCAGGAGCGATGGTGATCGTCGAGGGGAATCTTGATGTGGTGGCGTCCCATAAGGCCGGTGTCGCCAATATTGTTGCCTCTTCTGGAACCGCTCTCACGCAAGAACAACTCGAGCTCATCAAGCGCTACACGACGACGATTGTTTTCGCGTTTGACTCCGACGCCGCCGGACTCAAGGCCGCCAAGAAGGGGATGAGTCTGGCGCGCACACTTGAGTTTGATATTCGCGCGGCGATCTTGCCGGAAGGGGTGAAGGATCCCGACGAGCTCGTGCAAAAAGATCCGGAACTCTGGAAGCGTCTCGTCGAACACTCTGAGCCGATCATGAAATTTTTTCTTTCACACGTGACACGCGGTAAGGACCTGAAGAATATCGATGACAAGCGCGCGATCGCTCGCGAACTGTTGCCCGCGCTTGGAGAGATGACCTCGGTCGTTGAGCGTGAGCATTGGCTCCAAGTTGTCGCCGACCTCTTGCAGATTTCCGTCGACCAGCTTCGTCCTTCAATCCCCAAGCAAGTCGCCAGCCCTGTCAGTCCTTCTCGTCCTGTCAGTCCATCTAGTCCTTCTCTCCCAAAATCTGAAAAAGCTCGTCGACTGTTACTTGGGTATCTCCTCAAAACACCCGAAGCGTTTGACACCTTTCGCAAACGTTTTGAAAAGGCCTTTGGGGGGCAGGAACAGTGGATAACTCTTTACAAGTTTGCGGCTGACACGTATGATTCAGCCAGTCAACCAGCGCAAAAACCATTTTTTTCGCGGATGAAAGACCTGACCGACGGCCACCCATCGCAAGCACTCCTCTGTGAGCTACTTGACACATCGATGTTCATGGCCGACGAAACGTTTCAGGATCTCCCGCCACAAAAGGTGCTGGAGCATATCGACCATCTGTTCTCTTTGCTTGATGAGGAAGCCACCACGCAGCAGCGTTCCACGCTTGCGCGTGAGCTTCGACAGGCGGAGGCCGCCGGTGACACACAAGCGGTCATGCGGTTGCTCAGCCACTTAAATGAGTAGACGGCGCTCCTCGCGCCGATATTTCTTGTCTTGCGCTATGTCGAGAGTTCCATCCAAGAAGAAACCGCTTGCCAAGAAGAAGGCCGCGGGAAAAAAGAAGGTGCATCGTGCCGTCCCAAAGAAGAAGTCCGCGAAAAGACCAGTTGTAAAAATGGTTCGTCCAGCACCGGTTCGCTACAAGCGAGCAGAGCCCCCCTCACAGGAGGTTCTCGAACGTCTTGTCGATAAGGGCATGCGTCGTGGATATGTGACCGAGAACGAGTTGTTGTTTACGTTTACACAGCTTGAGGATTACTTAGATGTCTTTGAAACATTTCTTGACGAGCTCGAACGCGTCGGCGTGCACTTTGTTGAGGTGAAGGAGGGTATCCTTGGTCGCGCCAAGGAACGCAATGACGTGTATGAGAAGATCCGCATGAGTGAGGACGCGCGTCGTGTGGCTCTGCCGGAGATCACGCAAGATTCTATTCAGATGTACTTGCGAGAGATCGGGAAGATTCCGTTGTTGACAGGAGAGATGGAAGTCGCCCTTGCCAAGCGCAAAGAACGCAACGAGAAAGAAGCCGAACGACGTCTCATCGAAGCCAACCTGCGTTTGGTGGTCTCGATCGCCAAAAAGTTTGTGGGCAAGTCGATGTCGCTGTTGGATCTGATCCAAGAGGGGAACATCGGACTCTTCCGTGCCGTGAAGAAATTTGAATACCGCAAAGGGTATAAGTTTTCGACCTACGCGACGTGGTGGATCCGCCAAGCGATCACGCGCGCGCTCGCCGACCAGTCTCGTACCATTCGCATTCCGGTGCACATGGTCGAGACGATCAACAAGTTCCAACAGATCGAGCGCCAGCTCATTCAGGATCTGGGACGTGAGCCGCTCGCGGAAGAAATTGCCGCCGAGATGGGACAGCCGATCGAGAAGGTGCGTCACATCCGCAAGATCTCGCAGGACACGGTGTCGCTGGAAACATCCGTTGGGGATGACGACGAGGATTCAAAGCTTGAAGATTTCCTCGAGGACGTGAAGACGATCTCACCGGATCGACAAGCCGCGCGAGAACTCCTCAAGGATTACGTGAACCAGTCCATGCTGGAATTGACTCCGCGTGAGCAAAAGATTCTGGAGATGCGTTTCGGCCTCACCGATGGCGTGAGCCATACGCTGGAAGAAGTCGGCCGCGAGTTCGATGTCACGCGCGAGCGTATCCGTCAGATTGAAGCCAAGGCGCTCGAAAAAATTCAGGCGCATCCACTCATCGAAAAACTCAGAGACTATTAAAGAGAAACAGGCTACGGCCTGTATGAAACGAAAATCTGAACAAATCGGAAAAGGCATGGCCGCGTGGTCCAAGGGACTTGAGTCCGCGGCTCCAGATCTCGCGCGCAAGCTTGATCGACCTCGACAGGCAGGTTGGGATGCGCTCGAGGAGCTTGATTTGCCTCGGTATGTTCGAGTTCATATTTCCGTCGAGGAATTTCTCGACGACCCCGCAAAGACGACCGCCGAGATTCCCTCCAAGCGTCTGTTTGTCTTTTTGCAGCCTAAAGAGGGTCTGCCTGTGCGCAAGACAAAATTGACACTTGAGGAAGCCGTTGCGTTCGTGCGTCAGACCGTCGGCGAGCATCCAGAGAATTGGGAGGCGGACATCGCGGAGACGGAAGAGGAAAAGTTCGGTGGGAACATCGTCGTGAAAAAAGATGGGCGGGCGATCATCGAGATGACCACGCAGGGCCAGGGCGGTGTGAGTGCCGGAACCGTGACGCCCGAGCTTCGAGCGTGGCAGGATCATCTGACCGGACTGTGGAAATACGATTTTGAGGACGTCGAGTTACGACGCCTCGTTCAGGACATCATGCGCGAGGTCCCTCACGAGGATCGAGAGTACCTCCCAGGCCTGTACGAGTTTCATGTGGTTCAGCCAGAGGAGAACGATCCGCTCGAGGTAAAGTTTATCGATTTCAACGATATTTCAACGTAATTTGATGTCCAAACATTGACAAAATGCCCAAAATAGGGTATTTTTGTTTCCTTCATGCGGGCTTCCTGCCTGCGTGTTGTGTTCATTTCCCGCCCCGTAACCCTCCGGAGACCAGCGATGAACCTTCGACACCTGTTTTTGGCCATCTTCGTCGTCCTCTTTGGCTGCTCCCAGCCCCAGAGCGACCCGCCCTCGCCCACCCAGGCGCCTCTGCCGGAGCCCGAGCCCGAGGTCGACAAGACCTTCATGGACGCCGCGGCCGTCGAGGCCTGGCGCGCCGGCATCGCCACCCAGATCGAGGCAGACGCCGCCGTCCCGCACCCGCGTGACATCTGGCGCTACACCGCAGACTTCCGCGTCGACCGCTCGAAGCCCGATCCGATCCTGGGCGACCCCAGCATCTGGGACGCCGCGAAGGTCGCCGACCCCGGCACCGACTACGGCACCACCGACGCCCCCGCGCCACGCGCCGACGAGGCGCTCGCGTTGGAGGCGCAGGATCGCGAGTGGGAGGCCGCCCAGATTTGGATCGTGCTGGGCCGGCTCGAGGACGCCAAGCGTTGCTCGACCGAGCTCGAGAAGGAAGGCGAGTGGAAGGCGGTTGCGATGATCGCCGTCCACACCGGAGATCTGGCCACGCTCGATCGTGCGACCAAGAAGATGGTCGGCGCCGACCAGGTGATCCGTACGCAGGACGTCGCCCAGTACGCCTTCCTCAACGGCAAGATCGACGTCGCCAAGCACATCGCCCAGACCCACGGCTGGGAGATCTCCGAGATCCTCAGCCCGTACCAGATACGCGAGCTTGCCCTCAAGGGCGACGTCTCGATCCTGGTCGAGCTCCTCGACCGCGAGGTGACCGCCTGGGAGAAGGACGACTTCAGCGGCTTGGGCCGGTACTTCGGCCCCGAGGTCGTCGTGGCGGACATCGCCATCCTCGGGAAGACCGACAAGGTCAAGGCTCGCGAGTACGCGGCGCGCTACCTCAAGCTCCCCGCCGCCAACGTCCTCATCTGGATCGAGTGCGGCGAAGGCTGCTATTCGACCCCGGTGGCCGGCACGCTCGAGCTCTATCAGCTCATCCGCGCCGACCAGGTTCTGCGCGAGCTCTACTTCGCGCACACCCGTCAGGCTATCGACGAGATGTTCCCGGTGGCCGTCGCGGGCGAGGAGAAGGTCGAGCCCGCGACCACGATTCTGGGTATCGACCCCGGCAGCTACAGTGGCTGGAGTACGGACATGTGGGAGAATGAGACGGAGAGGAACCTCCTGACCTCGTACCTCATACGCGTCCGGGCGATGAACGACCGCGAGCTCACGGCCTTCTGGGTCGCGATGCTCGACACGTTCCCGAATCGCTCGGGGACGGACGGCTCGCTCGACTTCGAGCGGGAGCTCGGGCTCTGCGCGCTGGGCCTCCCGTTCTACCAGAGCGTGGGTGCCATCACCTCAACCCAGAAGCTGATCCTGGAGGATCTCCAGGGCGGCGCCAACACCCAGATGGAAGACACCTGGGAGGCCTGGAACAAGGAGCTCCCCGACGACGAGTACCGCCGGGAGATCGCGTACATCTTCCACTTTCTGACCCGCGGTGAGGTCTCGGCTTCGCGCGAGGCCGCCATCCGCACGGAGCTCGGCATCGAACAGACGCCGGGAGAGGAGCAGAGCTTGCGCTACGAGTTGCGCGAGCGGTTCCGCCGCAGTCTCGACGCCCACTACGGCCACGACTGTGCGCTCGAGGGCGAGTTCGGCAGAGCGAAAGACGCTCTGCGCATCAACGTCGAGGCAAAGGGCCTCCGCCGTGAGCGCGGACTGCCCGAGATCACCCTGTACCCCGACACCGACGCCGAGTACGACGATCTCATGGCCCCGAGCCTCGCGCTCCTGTGCGAGAAGCTCCCGGCCAAGTGCTCCCGCTGGCCCCGGCTGACCCCGGTGCCGGCCGAGCTCGAGGCGCCCACGACCGAGCCCACCGCGACCCCCGCGGTCGTCTCGCCGCCGGAGCCGACGAACTGCACGTTCGTCAACGGCTCCCGCCCCCAGGTCGGCGGGAAGTACGTCGTCACCTGCGATGGCGGAACCTTCCTCGCCAACGGTGAGTACAAGGGCGGAGGGGTCTTCGCCTTCGGTGGCTTCACCCCGCACACGCCCTGAGTCGTCAGGCTACGGGGGGGCACTTAGGAGCCGATCGGCACCAATGTGACCCCCCACGCACCCACCACACGCTGGTGGGTTTTTGTTTCCTTGAAAAGAGAGACGCAACGATTTTAGGTGTGCTACGATTTACCTAGTGCAAGGTCGAAAGGGTTGCTGGCCCATGGTATAAATGGGCTATGGGTCAGCTACTCGACTAACTTGTAACTTACAAGCTATGGAAGAAACCCTGGTTGCCAACGGACAATCAGACCCGGAAGCGTTCGGGCGGCTGTACGACACGTACTACCAACCCGTTTTTGGGTTTATGTATAACCGCACGGGGAACGCGGAAATTTCCAAGGACCTGACGAGCGAAACGTTTTTCCAGGCTCTGAAAAATCTCCATCGATACAAACCTCGAGAAGGCGCGAGCTTCAAGTCATGGCTTTTCGCCATCGCCGTCGCTCAAGTAGGGAATTACTACCGTCTACGATCGAAGTTTCTGGAGGTCACCACGGATGAGGCGCCGGAGCTCATCGGCCGCGAAGACTTCCGTCCAGATATCGCTTACCGCATGGGAGAGGACGCGACAGAACTCGAGAGCCAAATCGGCTTGTTGCGCGAGATGATGGGAAAGCTCAACGGCCGGCAACAGAACATCCTGACACTTCGCTACTTTTCCCACATGACCGTTCCAGAGATCGCGACCACACTTGGCATGAAGGAGGGAACCATTAAGTCACATATCCATCGAGCCTTGAAAAAACTTCAGGCACTGATGGTGGAACCTCAACTATGTCCCGCAAGTCCCTCAACATCGAAGAGCTCCTACAAGTCATGGGTTCCCAGGAGCACCCCGGCGACGTAGAGCATCGCTATGAATTGCGACGCAGTCTTCTGTGTTCGCGGTTTTTTGAGCACCGCGCCAGCCAATGGGAACGGATGATGGGGTATACCGCGCCGCTCTTTGCTGGAGGTATGATGGTGGGCGTGTTCGCGCTCATGGCCGCGCAGGTTTCGATTGAGCCGGAGATTGGACCGCAGACGGTTTCCTCCAGGACGTCCGTCGCGCAAGCTCCAGCCACGTCTATCGACGTAACGCCGATTCGTGTTGAGGACTTTCTCTCGAGTCCGAACGAGCCGACCGTGGCGCTGGCGGGATTTGAGCAGACACAGAACGAAGTACAGGTGCACTACATTCCCTTGACGAGCCATCAGTACGTGCGCACCCAATAATAATTTGCTACACTAGAAATAGCTCCATGGAACTAATTTGGGCAAATCAATGGCTTAGGGTCTAGAACCGTTGTTTCTTCGGAGGCAACGCGAGGACCCCGCGGTAAACCTTGAAAATCCGCCATAGCTCGCTAGAGCGACGGCGGACTGGGTGCAGCAACGTGAGGACGATTCTCCGGTTCCGACTGGATTTCCGTCCAAACTGCGTACTGGGCAACCAGTACCCGACTTCCGTGAGCCAAATTTAGTTCAGTGGAGTCACAAAAAACCAACGGTCATGTGCCGATGGTTTTTTGATCCTGCCGATTTTGGGGTCAGGTCCGGGATCCGGCTTTTTCCTCTTTGAGCCATGTCGTCATAGCGAGGCGATGAATTCTTCGATACTTGGATACCATTCATCAAACGCGAGATACAGGCTCTCCGTTTCCTCGACCGCGCCCACAAGAATGGTTCGCTTCCCAAGACCGTGTGCGATGCCGGCCTCCATGTGCGCCGACTTTCCCGCAGGAAGAATCAACAAGAGCGTTTCGCATTCCTTGAGGCCGCAGAGGTCCTGTTCGTAGATTTTTTTGCAATAGGGATCTTCGCGCCAGTTCTTGATCGACTCGTATCGCTTCATGTACTCCTCGGGCTCCAACTCACGCGCGTGTTTGGTGATGGTCTTCTCGACGAAGTAGTACACGTCATGCCCCGCGGCGCGGATCTGTTCTACGAGGGGATCGAGTATATCGCGGTTCCTCCAACGTGAGGCAATAAAGTAGTTCATACGGTTTCGTTGACTTCAAAATATCGACTCCCGGTTTTGATTGCCTCCAGCGCGATGCGGACGGGCTCAAAGAGAGGAGAAGGCAGATCATCCAGCGGGAACCACCCGATCGATTCGATCTTGTGCGGTTCCATGATGGTCGGCTCTCCCGAAATAATCTCGGCAACGAATGAAATGTCGACGTAGTGCTTGCCGTACTTGCGCATGTTGGTGCACGAGACAAATTGGACGTTGCCAATCTCGATCCCCAGTTCCTCCCGTGCTTCGCGTTTGACGGCATCGACAGGACTCTCGCCAAACTCCACGTGACCACCCAATGAACCATAGCAACCCTCTGCATGTGAGCCTTGGCGTTTGGCTAGGAGTGTTTTTCCATCTTTGATAATAACGACCCCAGCGCCGATTTTTATTGAGTCATGCATAGGTAGACATTGAGGATGCGGACATTTTTTCGTATATACGAACTTTTGTCCGCAGACGATGATTACTTTTTCTCACCGGGGTGAACAAAAGTCATCATGCGTGAAGGGTGAGTTTATTCCCTTTGTGTTCGAGAAGTCCATCGTGAACGAGTCTCTCGACCATCGCCTCGATCCATTTTTGGTCGAGTTTTTTATCAAAGTCTGGGTCAATGAGTCGTCCAAAAGCACATAACCCGACCTGACCCCATTCTCGAACGAGCTTGAGAATCCGCCCGCGGTAGATGCGGTCGGGAAAGGGTTTGTTGCGGTGCTTGTGTTCACAGGCGACGGCGACGGAGCGTTTGGGGATTGTTACGCGACCCTGCAGGAATAGCTTGGCAGAGGGGCAGTCATTGCGCAACGGGCATCGTGCACAATCAGGATTCTTGGGGCAGATCGCGGTCGCCAGGTCGAAGATCGCCTGGGGGACGTCGTAGTACGCGCCTCGGCGCGGGAGAAAGTCGGCTTTCGAGCGGATTTTTTCGTCGTCCGCGAGCGTGGCAAACGGCTTACCGAGCAACAACCGGCCGAGCACGCGGCGGATATTGGTGTCGATGGGGAGCGTGCGTTGTTTCTGTGCGAACGCACTCACGGCCGCGGCGGTGTACGGCCCAATGCCTTTGATCGCGAGCCAGGCCTCTTGCGTGCGAGGAACTCCGTGCTCGACCACGTATCGAGCAACATCGCGCAACATGAGTGCTCGACGGTTGTATCCCAGTCCCGCCCAGGCGTGGATGACTTGAGCATTGGTCGCACGCGCGAGAGTCTTCCACGTCGGAAAAAGTTTGAGCCAGCGCTTGTAGAAATCGACGACGCGGTCGACCTGCGTCTGCTGGAGCATGATCTCGCTCACCAAGACGCGATACGAATCTCGTGTACGTCGCCACGGCAGGGGACGTCCATGCTGTCGATACCAGCGCAGAAGTTTTGCCGCTGGGCTCATATCACCCCAGCCTCGACGAGCGCGTCGTAGTGCGGTCGGTTGAATCGGTAGAGATACTCGATGATCTTGCCGCGCACCGGTGTCCGGTCGAGCTCATGACGGTCAGCAAAATTTTCGATGCGCTTGAGCGCGTCCTGCCGCTCGTCCTCGTGTTCGAGCATCAGTTCAATCTCCGCGAGCTCATAGCCAAAATCACAAATGTCCAGATCGATGTGGAAACCTTCCTTCTCATACGACCGGCGTTCTTTCACGATACGAGCAAACGGTTTGTATCCGGCATCCGCGAGATCATCCGCGAGGGAATTTTTTTCAGGCAACTGAAGGAATGAGCGGATTCCCGGCTCGTCCTCAATTTCATCGTAGGCGGTTCCTCCCAGCTTATGTCCCAGTTCATGTACACGGCGTTTGAGCTCCCACCGCCCGGAGCGTGTCCGTAACCAGTGGTCCTGTCGCGTGAGAGCAAAATCGGCCGTGTCGAAATACACGTCCTCGTTGGTCTTGTTCTTCAAGAGCGTCGCCCCCTCGAGGAGTCGTTTTTCTTGTTCCGGTGTGAGCCTATATTTCTTTTCAACCTCTATCATATTGTTGAATCATACCATAGCCCTTGACAGCCTCTTGAGGACTCGTTCACAGATGGTATTATTGTTTCACCTAAGCTTTAGGTACTTAATTCATAACAAATGATCCGCTCTCTAAAGCTCCTCAGGAGCGAAGGGGAGCACCACGTTATGCTGTATCAATACAGTTTCGTCTCGGACGACGAGTTCGGCGATGACGACATGGACAAGGACGAGGAGGACATGGACGACGATGATGAAGAGAAGGACGACGTCGACATGGAGATGGACATGGGTGATGGCGACGACGGAGGCGAGTGGTAGACGTTCTCCCCAAACTCGCGATCTCGCCTCTCACGGGTCCCTGCCAGCTTGTCGCCCTACGTTTTAGTAGGGCTCCAGCGCTGGCATCCCGTTCAAGTCGATCTCATCGAGTTTGGAAAGAACGCAGAAACCAGACTTCATAGGGAGTCTGGTTTTGTTTTGGGGTATACTAGGGCCGTATGCAACTCCCTTTTCGTCCCAAACAAATAATGAAGCAGGCGCTCCAAGAAGAGGAACCATTGTATTTGACTCCCGAGGCCATCGAAAAGATGAAGCGGAGGCTCGAGCGGATTCAAGACGAGGAACTTCCACAAGCCATCGCCGACGTTCGACGAACAGGAGAGTTCGGGGACTTCTCCGAGAACGCCGAGTACCAGGAGGCCAAGGGTCGCATGCGCCGTCTTCACGACCAGGCGACAACGATCAAGGAGAAACTGAAGGTCGTTATCGAAATTGAACCCAGCGCGTCCGGGCTTGTGCAGATGGGTTCGACCGTTGTGTTGGAGCTCGACCAAGGGACAACCAAGACGTTTTATATCGTGGGTCCACAGGAGGCCGACCCTGTGAAGGGCAAACTTTCTTTCAAGTCTCCACTGGGGGCAAGGCTCATGGGACGGTCAGTGGGAGAGAAAATCGAGCTTACGACACCCGGAGGAGCCGCAACGTACCAAATCGTTTCCGTCACGTAATCCTTGACAAAATTCCATTTTTTGCCTAGGTTGTGGGTATATGACAGCCTCAATGCGTCTTACGAACTCCCTTTTGCTGGCCATTTTTGTGCTTTTTAGCACGGTACCAGCGGTTTTGGCTCATGCGTCGGCGACGACCTACTTGCCATCAAACCTCAATACGTGGAGCACCTACGGGTCTCCAACGGTGTCTTCGGACAAGGTAACGATTGAAGGATCCCAGCGTGAATGGGCCTATGTGGACATCAGCGCAAAGGACATCGATTCGTCCCATATCTTGATCGCTTCCTACGCCGACAAGACGGATAGTCGCACTTCGTATTCCGCGTCTGATCGCAATCGTTCAGGTAACCCATATCTCTACGCGTATTACCTGGACAGCAAGGGAAAGATTTTGAAATATCTGTCGGGCACGGAAACAAAGACAACCTCACGATCGGATTCCGATTACGTCGTGTATGGCATCTTCCCAACGGTGAGTGGCACCAAGACGATTCGGGTGTTCCTCAAGCAGACTTCGATCAAGAACATCAGCAACTCCGGCGCGAACGTTTCGTTTATGAAGCCGATCCTGGTTGAGGCCTCCTCCGCTAGCAAGGCGACGGATCTCTTGACTGCCTACGCGGCGCAGGATCTCGACCTCACCTACGTGAACGCCACGACCTCTGCCGGTTCAGGCACAACGAATTCTGGCTCGACCTCAACGAACACGGTCTCCAGCTGTGCCGGTACGAGTGGAACAAATGTGTTCAAGATCGGATTCGAGTCCAACGAGTCCCGCGACAACAACCTGCGATTCGGTTCCTCACTCGCCGCTTGGTACTACGGTACGCATGACTATCCTTCCACCGTTTCTCCTTACGACAAGACCACGACTTCCCAGAGCTATGCGGGTTCTTACTCGCTTGGACTCTCAAACGGGAGTTATGGCTATGTAGGCGGTGAAGTTGCGACCAGCCCACAGCTCTCGGATGAGGCACTGCGCTATATCGCGACTGGAAAACTCGAGAAGAACGCGAAGCATGCCTTCTCGATTCGCGCGAAGTACGCACAGGGAAGTTCCAGCCAATCGTCTGTCAGCTTCTACCTCTCACAGGAAACAGGATCTGACGGGAACGGTTCGGTCGTGAACACCAAGCTCGTGAATGCCAGCGATTCCTGGAAGTGTCTGGAGTACGAGTTCACCAATCGTGAATCAACATCAACCGTGCAAGACCTTGTCGTGTTTTTCGGAAGCCTCCCGAAAGGATCGGCTCTCTACATTGACGAGATTCAACTTATCAAGAAGTAAAACAAAGACCGCCCTTCGACTTAGCTCGGGGCGGCCTTTTGTTATGGATCCAAGTCTTGGATGAACTCACCGCCGATGATCTCCGGCTCTATGAGGTACAAGTCGATGAACATTTTATAGATCGCGCCAATCTCGCGGATCTTAAACGGAATCTCTTTGATATAGGGTTGGAGGGTGGCCGAGATGCCATCGCTTTCTATTCCCAGTGCCTCACACGTCCAAATGGCCCGGTGGAGATGATAGCCCTGGGTGACGAGAATTGCGTGATCGATGCCCCACAGCTCATGGGCGCGACGGCAGGTGTCGTAGGTTCGTCGACCGGCGTAGTCGGCGAAGATGGCATCGGCAGGAATCGAAAAGGCGTTGATGAGGGTTTCTTTCATCACATCGGGTTCGTTGTACTCCTGCGTGCGATTGTCTCCCGAGACAAGCAATGCCTCGACCAGGCCGTGGTTGTAGAGATCGGCCGCGACGGTGAGGCGGTCCATGAGGGCGTCGGAGGGAGTGTTGGTGATGGTGAGCCCCGCGCCAAACACCATCGCGACAGATGACGCTTCGACGGAATCAATCGAGGCGTAGATGGAATCACGGCTATTTTGCCAGACAAGAAAAGGAGGAAATAAAAACAGAAGGAGTAACAGGAGAAAGAAAATCTGTGATACTCTACGTATAACCATAGACAGATATTATGCCACGAGAAGAACTAAATCAGGAACAATTTTACGGCCTCGGCATCGCTCCGACTCTGTTGGAGAGAATTGAGGCTCTTGGATTTGAACACCCAACACCCATCCAGCACAAAGCGATTCCAATTGCGTGCCGCGGAGAAGACGTGGTGGGGATTGCTCAGACGGGAACGGGAAAGACGCTCGCGTTTTCCGTCCCGATGCTCCAGCAGATGTCCGCACGCGGAAAAAAGGGTCTCATTCTTTTGCCTACACGCGAGCTTGCCATTCAGGTGCTTGAAACGCTCACGAAGTTGGGAGGACCGCTTGGACTGCGCACCGCGCTTTTGATTGGCGGCACGAATCAGAATCCACAGATTAAACAGTTGAGAGCCAAGCCTCATATCATCGTTGCCACCCCAGGTCGCCTCATCGATATGATGGAGCAAAGGCACGCCAACCTCGACCAGATCGGCGTGTTGGTGCTGGATGAAGCGGATCGGATGTTGGACATGGGCTTTGCCCCACAGCTCAAGAAGATTTTGGCGAAAGTTCCCACGGATCGACAAACCATGTTGTTTTCCGCGACCATGCCTGAGCAGATCGCCCAGATCGCCAAGCAGTACATGAAGTCGCCTTTGCGCATTGAAGTCGCGCCATCGGGAACGACGGCCGAGCGTGTGGATCAGGAGATGTTCATCGTTTCAAAAAATGAGAAGATCGAGTTGCTCGAGAAACTTCTTCATGAGTACCGGGGGACGATCTTGGTCTTTAGCCGCACTAAGCATGGAGCCAAAAAGCTCGCGCGTGTGATCAAAGACATGGGACATTCCGCCGCGGAGCTTCACTCCAACCGTTCTCAGAGTCAGCGTCAGGAGGCGCTCAAGGGTTTTTGCAACGGGAAGTATCGCGTCATGGTTGCGACCGATATCGCGGCGCGTGGCATCGACGTGAAGAACATCGAACTCGTCATCAACTTTGATCTCCCCGATCAGCTCGAGGACTATGTGCACCGCATTGGTCGAACCGGCCGCGCGGGCCTCGCTGGGAAAGCGATCTCCTTTGCCGCGCCGGAACAGAAGAACGATATCTTGCAGATTGAGCGGATGATTAAGACGACGCTTCCTGTGAAGACAAAATCAGGTGAGCTCATTGCGCGTAAGCCGGACGCTCGCCCGACTGGTTCCTATGGACCTGGTCCACGCGGGGGAGGACGAGGTGGTGGACGAAGTTCGGGGGGAAGACGAAGCGGTGGAGGCGGAGGGTTCCGCGGTCGCTCTGGTCGTCGATGAAGGAATTTTTAAAATCGGCGTGTTATGAAAACACGACTAAACAAGTTTTTGGCCCAGCGGGGGATTTGTTCGCGACGTCAGGCTGATGCTCTTATCGCCGAAGGCAAGGTCAAGGTGAATGGCGCCGTGGCCACATTGGGACTTCAGGTTGATGAGCAGGACGAGATTGTTGTTGCCGGGCGACGGATCGCTGGAGAACGACCCGATAAGATCTACTTGGCATTCCACAAACCGGTTGGCATTATGACGAGCGTGGATCCAAAAGCGAAGGACACGGTTCGATCATTTTTGGATCTTGAGCCTGGAGTCTTTCCTGTAGGCCGTCTCGACGTTGCGTCCAGTGGTCTTCTGTTGCTTACCAACGACGGCGAACTCTCTGAGCACATCACGCACCCTCGGTACGATCACGAGAAAGAATATCTTGTGACGGTTGACAGAGCAGTCCGTCGAGAAGATCTTCGGACGATGGCCGACGGCATGATGATCCTGGGATCAAAAACAAAACCGGCGGTCGTCAAAAAAATTGGCGATAACCGGTTCTCGATCATTCTGACCGAGGGGCGCAACCGCCAGATTCGTCGGATGTGCGAAGAGCTTGGGTACGAAGTCAAAGCCCTGCGGCGTGTGCGTGTCATGGACATCGAACTGGGCGACTTGCCGTCCGGAATGACGCGGCCACTTTCACAAAAAGAGATCCGAGAGCTCAAGCAAGCGCTCGGAATCCATTAGTTCAGACAAGCGGCGAGGGTTGTATGTTTATTTGTCATAGCTACTTTTTGAACCAGAAGAACGCAACGCTGGCGCCGAGCCAGTCCAAGAGAAAGTCTTTCATTGTATCGGCGAGTGAGGGTTGGGCTCTTGGGAGGTCGTACCAAACGCTGATCGTCTGATCGAAGACATACTCGTGGAACTCCCAGGCGACGCCGATGAGCATCGCAAAGCCAACGACAAAGGTGTATCGATACCAAAGAGGAGAGTGCTTCGCATGATATTTGCCTGCGACGTTTTGATGAATGGCGAGACCAAGGAGGGCCATCACGAAGCCACCCAGGAAATGCATCGGGGTGTCGATCTGGTCGATCGCATAGCCGTCCGTGAGCAAGAGGATCACGTGCAAAACGAGAACCAGGCCGATGGCGATAAACGCGCGTTTGAAGAGTTTCATACTGCCCAAGTGTAACATAAAAAATCCCCTCGCTCGTGAGCGGGGGGGGGATTTTTGCTTACTCGATTTCGGTTGTCTCTGTTTCAGGTGCCTCGTCGGATTCCTCGAAGGCGACTTCTGACTCCTCATCTTCCTGGGTCTCAACTGTTACGTCGTTCAGGATCGCGAGGATCTGATCGAGCTTTCGGTTGATCGCCTGGATCTCGCTCTTCAGGCTTGGGCCTACAGGAGCGGGACCTGTGGCACGAGGGGCACGTGGTCGGTCCTCGAATCGATCATTTCGATCATTGAATCCGCCACCAAAGGAGGGTTTGTGATCGAAACTTCGTGATTCTCCTCCGTTGTCACTTCCTCGGAAACAGTCGCGGCACAAAACCGGCTTGCTTCCGTTTGGCTTAAAGGGAACCGTGCAGGAGTTTCCGCACTCGTTACATCGAGCTGGAAAGCTTGGCTTGGTAAAACCACCTCCGCCACCACCTCCGAACCCGCCGCGATTTCCGCCGCCAAATCCACCTCGACCTCCGCCACCATAGGAGCCACCGCCCCCACCGTAGGAATTCCCAGTGCGACGATTTCCGCCGCCATAATTACCTTGTCCAAATGCCATATCGAGCCTTTTATAATGGGTTCGGCAAAATCGCCAAATTCCCAGAGATAACTGCTAGAGGCTACGCCTGATCCTGGTTTGTGTCAAGGTTTAGCCTAAAAGACGTGCTCTGAGCTCATCGATAAACTCCTGATCCTTCAGCCAACGTTTTTCAAGGTCAGCCAGTTGTTCGTCGATTTCGCCCAATCGTTGGGACTTGGTGGGGGAGTAGTCGGTTGGGTTGTCGAAGAAGTAGGCAAGGATGTTGCTTTTTTCATGGTCGAGCAACTTGACCTGTTTGTTGAGACGCTCCTGGGAACGTTGATGTTCCTTGATGCGTGTCTGATGCTCTGCTCGTTCTTCCTGAGAGAGACCAGAGCCGCGATCGGGCGGCGCTTCTTCTTCCAGATCCACCTCCATGAGGGACGTGAGGTCGTCGACGTACTCCTCGTAGGTTCCCATGAAACGACGTAACACCCCCGCGCGAACTTCAAAAATTTTATCGACCAGGGTATCGACGAATGTACGCGCGTGAGAGATGACGATTACGGTGCCGGTGTACGCCTTGAGGGCGACCGCCAGCGCCTCGGTGGTTTCCACGTCCAGGTGGTTGGTGGGTTCGTCTAGCAGAAGGACGTTGTGCTCGTGCAAGAGAATGCCTGCCAAACAAAGTCTCGCACGCTCGCCCCCGCTGAGCACGACGGAAGGTTTATCCAGATCATCCCCTCGAAACAAAAAGTTTCCAGCCATCATGAGGAGTCGCTCGCCGGACGTATCGGGAGGCGCCATGCGAGTGAGGTACTGCAGGACGGTTTCATTGTCGATGAGCGATGTATGCGTGAGCTGGTCGTAGTATCCGATGTTCGCGCGGTGCCACCATTGGATTGATCCCTCGAGTGCGGGGATTCGTCCCGCGAGCGTTTTGAGCAAGGTTGATTTTCCACGACCGTTTTCACCGGCAATGACGACTTTTTCCCCACGTCCGATTTCAAGATCGATATCTCGTACGATCGTCTTTTCCCCATACCCGATACGGAGCTGAGTTGTTCGAACCATCGGTCCCGGCGTGAGAGCCGGGGAGGGAATGGTGATGTGGGTCGTGGCAAGAGACGAGTCAACGTGTGAAATGCTACGTCGAAGCTGATCGATATGTTTGAGTTTGCTCTGCGCCCGTGACGCGAGACTTGCCTTATAGCGAAAGCGATCGACGAAGGTTTGGTGGTGAGCCATCTCGCGTGAGAGTCGTTTGTTGTTTCGCAGAGTCAGCTCGAGTTGCTCTTGCTTGTAGTGGAGATACTCGTTAACCGCTCCGCGGTAGCTTGTGAGATGGCCACGCTCGATCTCAAACGTGTGTGCACAGGTGTTCTGCAAAAACGTTCGGTCATGGGCCGCCAGGACAAACGCGCCACGATATTGCTGTAAGAATCGTTCTAGAAACAGTAGTGTTTGCAGGTCGAGATAGTTGACCGGCTCGTCCAAGAGAAGAAGATTCGGGTCACGCAAAAACATGGCCACCAGTTTCACGCGCATTTGGTATCCGCCCGAAAGGTGCGCGGGGGCTTTCTCAAGGTGTTCTGCGTGCAGGCCAAATTGGGACGCGAGCTTGCGCGCCTCCCATTCGGGTTTTTCACTTTTCCCTTCCAGGTAGGCGAGCGTGCTCGTATCGGATGGAAGGATTTCGTTTTGCTCGACTACGCCAATCCGTGCCTCTGAAGAAAACTGTATGGACCCACCATCAGCTTCCTCGACCCCCATAAGGATTTTGAGAAGCGTCGACTTTCCCGCGCCGTTGCGGCCGATGAGGGCGATCTTCTGCTTCTCGCTGATCAAAAAAGAAAGGTCGTCCAAGACGACTTGAAGCCCGTAACTTTTTCGCAGAGCGTGTCCTTCGACCAACGCATGAGGCATATCGTCAACAGTCTAGCACAGAAATTTGATACAATTGACCTGTATGACATCAACGACTCCACAGACAAAAGAATTTCCCAAGCCCATCCCGTTTCGGAAGCTCATCGGTCCAAGTTTTGTGATTCTGGCACTGGGACTTGGGTCAGGCGAAGTGATCCTCTGGCCGTATCTCGCGTCGAATTACGGACTAGGCATTGCGTGGGGGGCACTTCTGGGCATCACGTTTCAATACTTCATCAACATGGAAATTGAACGTTACGCTCTTGTACGAGGGGAAAGCGTGTTTGTCGGCATTGGGAAGTTTTGGCGGTTCGCCCCACACTGGTTCATCCTTTCGACGTTTATCGGGTTTGGGTTGCCCGGAATTATTGCGGCCTCCGCGCACGTCTTCGCCTCTGTTGTGGGAATCGAACAGTTTGAATGGGTGGCGATCGTTTTTTTGTTGTTGATTGGGTTCATTCTGAGTTCGGGAAAAACCGTCTACGGGCTCATGGAGAAACTGACACGGAGCATCATCTTGATAGGCGTGCCTCTTATTTTTTTGTTGACGATTGTGTTGAGTGCCAAGACCGACTGGCTTGCGTTGTTTTCAGGGATGGTTGGTCAAGGAGATGCGTATGCCTTTTTTCCCGAGGGACTTGCCCTGGCAACGTTCCTGGCGGCGTTCGCCTATTCTGGGGCGGGCGGCAATTTGAATCTCACGCAGTCGATCTACGTCAAAGAAAAGGGATACGGAATGGGGAAGTACGCGACGAAGCTTTCGGGACTGTTTCGTAAGAACGGTGTGCGCGAGGAGATCACATTGGAAGGGACTTCATTTGATGACACACCGGAGGCACGACGTCGCTTCCGTGTCTGGTGGCGACGTGTGAGTTTGGAGCATGCGATCGTGTTCTGGTTTATTGGAACGGTGTCGATTTTGCTCCTCATGCTTCTGGCGTACACGACCGCGTTTGAGCTTAATGGAAACGGACAAGGGATCACCTTTGTTCTCAAAGAAGGGCTCGCGATCGGACAGGCACTGACTCCCGTTTTCGGCATGGGTTTTCTCGTGATCGTGACCGTGATGCTTTTCCAGACCCAGCTGGGGGTGATGGACTCCACGTCACGGATCATGGCGGAGAATGCCGCGATTTCTCTCATGAAGGCGAGGGGAGAATCCTCTGTTCCGCTCTCAAAAATATATTTTGCGTTTTTGTGGGGGCAAATCGCTTTTGGGATTTTGTTGTTTGCGATGGGGATGTCCGAGCCAAAGCTTTTGCTTGTCTTGGGGGCTTGCATTAATGCGGTGGCGATGTTTGTTCACATTGGTCTTGTCTCCTGGCTCAACGTTCGATCCCTCCCAAAATTCTATCAGCCCTCTGTTCTGCGTCGGATGTTATTGGGAGGCATCTTTCTCTTCTTTGGAATTTTTAGTTCGATCGTCATTGTAGATCAGTTGTTCTAAAAAAATCAGCCTCCCGGGAGGCTGATTTTGCTATTCCATCATCGCGGTGACGATCATGATGATGAGGCCCGTCAGAAAAACGAGAAAGTGTAGCGGGATACTTGACCGGCTTCCGCCATGATTGGCATTGTGACGAAGTTCCGGGAGAAGGTCGGCGGCAGAAATGTAAATGAACCCACCGATCGCAACAGGGATGAGAACGGGAACCGCCCATTGCACGGAGCCAGCAAGAAGATACCCCACGATTCCACCTGCCACGACGGTCAGTGCCGCCATGCCGTTATACACAGCCGCTCGGATCTTAGAAAATCCCCCATGCACCAAAACGGCGTAGTCACCGAGTTCCTGAGGGATTTCATGCAAGGCAATGGCCGCGGTTGTCGCGATTCCAAGGGAAGGGGAAACACTAAAGGCGGCCGCGATGATTAGTCCATCGATAAAGTTGTGGATGACATCCGAGTAGAGAACGAGGTGGGCAAATGGTTTTTCCGTTGGTTCGCAGTGGTCGGTATTGTGACAATGGTGCCAGGAAAAAAATTGCTCAAACAAAAACGAAGCGACGAAGGATCCGACAATAAGGAGCATGATCGTGAACAGGGCGATGGACCCTTCTTCAGAAAGTTCAATGGCTTCCGGAAGCAAATGAAAAAAAGCGTTTCCTAGCATCGCGCCGGCGGAAAGCGCAACCAAGGTGAGCATGCCGGCGTGGACATGTTTTTTGAGGGCGGTGAGCACCACAATGCCCGAGAGCGACAGCGCGGCGATTACGAGGGTTGAAATCAGGATGTAGATGAAAGACATAAGAGTTTATTCATTGAGAAACTGTTTGATGATATCAGATAGTGAAGGTCAGCTCAACCGGACAATGGTCCGAACCCATCACGTCTGGATGAATGGAAGCGCTCTTGAGGTGCTTCTTTAATTTTGGGCTTGCAAAGAAGTAGTCGATGCGCCAGCCGATGTTTCGCTCTCGTGCTTTCTGGAACGTGCTCCACCAGGTGTAGGCATTTTTTTTGTCGGGGAAGAAGTGACGGAACGTATCGATGAACCCTGCACCGACAATGTTGTCTGCCCCCTCGCGCTCCTCGTCGGTAAAGCCGGCATTATGTCGGTTGTCTTTTGGTCGAGCAATATCGATCTCTCTGTGGGCCACGTTGAGGTCTCCGCAAAAGACGACAGGCTTCTTTTGGTCGAGGCGTTTTAGGTACTCGAGGAACGCGGGATCCCACGTCCTGTGTCGGAACTTCAGTCGGGCGAGGTCGCGTTTGGCGTTTGGCGTGTAGACATTCACGAGAAAGAAATCGTCGAACTCCATCGTGATGACACGACCTTCCTTGAGTGGCTGGCCAAATCTATCCTCGAATTTTTTAGGGTCAGCGTCGGGAATATCATAGGTGACGCTCAGTGGTTTTACTTTTGTGAAGATGGCCGTGCCGGCGTAGCCCGGCTTTGTCGCCGAGTTCCAGATCTCTTCGTACTCCGGCAGATCGATTTCGGCCTGCCCTCTCATGGCCTTCGTTTCTTGTAAACACAAAACGTCCGGCCTGTGTTCCTTCACAAACGGAACGAACATTCCCTTGCGCAATACAGCTCGAAGGCCGTTCACGTTCCAGGAGATGAGTTTGAGAGACGTGCACGGCATACGATACTTATCGGCGCGCGCCCATGGCGCCTCGAAGCTCGGAAGAGGATTCGGGCAGGTACTGCGTGTCGGCTTCGTTCAGACGTTCAAGCGCCGCTTCGGTGTTCTCTCGTTGGATTTCAAACAGCTCGTCGGCTTGCATGAGCGCTTCCTCCAGTTCCCTTTGTGTCATCCCCAGTGGATCCAACAAATCAGCGCCATCGCTTCCATAGGTGCGCACGGCATACTCCGCCATCGTTTTGGCCCACGTATCGCGATCGAGTTCTTCTTCAAGAAGCGCGCGTTGGTCGTCGATAAAGCTTTGCGCCATTGTCTCATCTACAACAGGCAGTTGATGTTCGATCAGCGTATCCGTATCGTGACGCGACCAGTCCAAATAGCCGTACCAGAGACTCCCGATGAGAAAAAAAGACTCCAGCGTGTAAGGCAAGTCTTTCTTTTCCAAACCGATTTGAAGACGCTCGTGTAAACCTGCTGATTGAAGTTCTTGAGTTACGCTTGATTCTGGCGCCCAGCGATGCCTTCCGTACAGGTAGTGCGCGCCTTCGTGAAAGAGTGTTTCAGGCGCAAGATAGAGTGAGTATCCATCGTCCGGCTCACGGATCAATAGGTAGTCATCCACGGGCAACCCTTCAGAGCCGGATCCTCTGGCCGCCGCCAACGCCTCCTCCATATCTTCTTTGCCTGCCATCAAGATACGTCCCGCGTCCGAGACTTGATGGATCTTGTCGAGTACCTCATAGAGGCTCGACGACAGTTCCACATTGTCCGCGACAGGGCGTCCGTTTCGGTCAAAGAGGGGATTGGCTTTCTCAAGCAAAAGTTCGGCAACGGGTGTCGTAACATCAAGCTCATCGATAACCGCGCTCACGACGGCTTCCTCCTCTGGAGTGAGATCGCGCGAACCCGCCGGCGGCTGCGCGCATGCTGCGAACAGGACAAGACTGGCTGCTGTGGGGGATGGGAGTTTTTTCATAGCAGGGATGGATAGGATGCGATCTCCT
>JBBTRQ010000018.1:0-2420 GCA_038065075.1 Patescibacteria group bacterium | reverse complement strand
TCGAACGTGGCGAGCCACTCTCATGGCACCACGCTCTACGGGCCTTTGACGCGACGGTTGATAAGACCGCCCCCTTAGCTCGGTTGGTGACCGAGTTTACCGGGTGTCAAAGCCCGAAATGATGACCGTCCAAAGATTCGCGTTTAGCGTATCAAGACGACCGCGAAACAGTGTTTCGCACGGTCAAGATAGCACGGTTTGAGGAACCAAATCACGTTTGACGTGAGTGAAAGTGCCAGATAACGGCACAAATCATCGTCTTCGCTGTGTACTTCTCGGAATCGTCGTGATATCCCCAAGCAATTCCGTATGGAATCTCAGGAGGCAAGGCCATGTTCACCGCTACAGCACAAAGAACGCTTCTAATGCTCGCATTCGTCCTGCTTCAGGCCTGCGGTGGAGGTGGCGGCGGCGGCGGCAACGCCTGCCTAAACTATTGCTCGGTCGCCTGTGCCAAGGTCTCCAATTGTGGCTTCCTTGCTCCATCCGGTGTCAAAATCTGCACTAATAGCTGCTTAGCAGGAACAGAAGAGGACGGTCAGACCGACGCCGCATGCGACACAGGAACCGGCTTCATCGTTGCTTCCAGTTGCGACAACTTGGGCAACCTCTTCGGCTTCCGTTCACTAGCCCGCACCACCGACGCGACCCAGGCTGAGAGCGATGAGACCGGGGATGCACTTGCGGCTTTCGTTACAGAAGGATTTGCAGACTAGCGAGCGATGATGAAACCCGCCTTTCTCGATAATGGCACCCACCGGGACCACTGCCCAAGATTCAACGGGGAGAATCGTCAATCGGCGTGGCAGAACGGACCTAGCACTCTGCGGAAAGTCCCTCGAAGATTAACCTCATGGGTATTTGTGCTTTTCTTTGGCCTTGCCTCTTTTACCCCTACGCAATACTACCAGCCACCACCCACAGGGTCCGTTGCTACCATTTTTGGTGTATGGATTGCTCCTAACGACTCAAGCCATGAGAGGGCTTGGGTTGATACAGTAGATGGCCTGCCCTTGCTTGGACCTCAGAACCAAGAACCGGCACTTACGCAATATGCTGTTGGTAGTGGTACTCACTGGGTCAACATAAAGTACGACCTGCATGCTAATGATAGACTCTGGGGCTTACTGACTTCTTTGTATCAGGGCGAAGTTCTCACGCAGATGAAATTTATTGAAGGGCATGATTATCTGGTGCAGTTCTCACGAGAAGGCATGATAGTGCAAATCTGGGTGCTCGATAAGGCGACCGATTCACCGGTGACGCCAAAGCTTGCTGTTGAAATCAAGCAACCGCCCTCGCAAGAAGTCCAACCCATGTTTATCTACGTGCCGACAAAGTAGCACCAACCACGCACAACATCGACGCAATTACTCCCACGTCATAACACGATTTCGCCATGCAGCTTTCCCGATAGCGGCACCCACCGGGACCAGTGCCCAAGGAGCTTTGCTCCGCTTGACTGTCGGGAAAGCGGCGAATTCGACCTGCCGCCCAAGGCCACGCCCCTTTGCGATTTTTCCGACCAACCTCATCCGGCGGCCCGCAAGAAATGCTTTGCTATCCACGACCCGCTACTCGTTCGCGTATCGTCTGCCCGCCACGCTCGCCGAGAGCCGCTTGTCGAAGCTCGTACCAAGGTTCCCCGTCGTCCCCGCCAAACCTCCGACCGTTCCGCGACGCTCGGGTTCATGCTCTTCACGTTCGTTTTGTCTATCAGGTACGCAACGTCTTTCGCGGTCTCGCCTGCTCCCTGCAAGGCTCGCGGCCACGCCTGCAGCGTGTCACTCGCCGTGCCGTTCGGGAGCGGACGGCGTTCCCCACGAGAGCCGTTGCTTTGTTCTCCCAACGTAAAGCTCGTTGTCCACGTCAGCGGGGTGAGTGAACAACTCATTTTACTTTAGGAGGAACAAACCATGACAAACGAAAAAACGAACGAAAAGAAGAAACCCGCCTTGAAGCTCAAGGTCGGTCGCGTGAACGCATCGGTGTTCGCCAACGACTCGGAGAGGGGCAAGTGGTACTCGCTGACCCTCGACCGCGTCTACAAGAGCGGCGAGGAGTTCAAGCGGACGAGCAGCTTTCCCCACTACGAACTCGACAACCTCGAAGTTGTCGTTCAGCGGGTCAAGGAATGGATAGCTAACCAACGCGAATAGTCCGCGGGCCGCCGACTTCGGTCGGCGGTTTTTCTTACTGCCCGGCAAGTCGAAAAACTTCGCTCGCCCCGTCAGGAACCCGGCCTCACGGTGCTCGCTCGTAGGGTTTCGTTGTGGAACCGGCCCCGCTTCTAAGCGGCAGGCCGGGCTTTCGCCTTGGAAACCCCCCGCCGCCGCCGGGTTTCCAGACCATCCCCCCGCCCCCTTCTTTCCCCCGGCGGAAACATGCGAACCCATCCCGCCTTAGCATGACGTGGCGAC
>JBBTRQ010000017.1:0-17895 GCA_038065075.1 Patescibacteria group bacterium | reverse complement strand
AAAACGACGGCACGAGTCACCTGCGTAAGTGGTGAGCCAAGAGGAAGCAGAGCCTCCACGGCGAGAAGCCAACGCTGGGTGATCGACTACGCAAGTCGATCACCTCGCCCTAAGAGTCCATGAGATCCTCTCGTGAACTGCTAGGGCCTCAAACCCCAACTCTCTCCCAAATTGAGAGGAACAAAAAATCCACCTTCGCGTGGCTTCGGCGGACAAGCCGACCACATCGATGGCGGGTTTTTTGGTTGTGTTAGACCGTTGCGCGAAGTATCAATCCTTCTACCCCTTTGAAATCTTTTGTGTTCTTTGTCACGAGAGGCAGACCATAAACCATCGCCGTTGCGGCAATAAAAACATCTAGAGGCTTCATCTTTGGTCGAGTCATTGATATCTCAGCTGCTCGACGTGAAACAGAATGCGCCATTGGAATTTCAAGACACAGATCAAGAACCTCTCGAATAGAATTAAGCTCAACTTCCGGGAGACCAGGAAACCGGAATAATTCGAACACCGTTACGGATGAAATGGCGACTGTCTGCGAAGTAACCTGAAGTCGCTCAATACCAGCAACATGCAAAAGCAGAATGTTCGTATCCAACAAGAAGGTCGGCATACGACTATGTTCTGTCTGAGTTCGCTCTGAGCTCTTTAATAGCCTTCAGCATTTTCCTTCCCTTCGCCTTCGAAATGACGCCATACGTCTGCTCCCAAACAGGATCTGGTTTTTGACTCACTCGTTGTGGCATCATCAATCCCAACTCAATGGCACTCAAACGACGCTCCAACTCGGTCACTTTTTTCTCAATAGTTTTGACGGTCATACAGTTTGATCATAGCACAACTCGAATTTGGGGTCAGCCCCGACGCCCCTTGGGGTCGGGGCCCCGACCTCCGCGGAGCGGAGCGTCGGGGGTCTGGATATGGACTTTTTTGTTTGCCAGCGACAACACCCATGCCTTGACGCTGGGTCATGGCGATGGTAGTCTGCGCTGTCGCTTCTGTGGTGGGAGCGATGTGTGAGAACGATCGCCACGCGGCGGTCACAGGATACGGAGTACGAGATGCGAGACGAAATGGGAATTCATGAAGCAATCATGTCCGCACACGAGCTCGAAGCTCGAGTCGCGGAACGATACGCCACAGGTCGTCGGCACGAAGTCGACGAAGACCCGGCCCGCTTCCAACCGACGTACATCTGCCCACAGGGTGGCTGACGACGAACCCAGACGATCTCTCTCTTTCCGAACCTTTTCAACGCTCACACGATTCCCCCACCACCACCGACTCTACGATGGGACCACCTGGTCCCTATTCTTTTTTGCAAATTTTTCCGGGATACGCCTTGGCGCCGTCCCACGCAAGCTCGAAAATGGCACGCAAGGCATCGGCAATCTCTTGACTTCGAATCACCACGGACAGGATGGCGGAACGATAGGAAAACAGAAACACATAATCCGCTCGAACGACGAAACTTCCGTGGATTGGAAACCGCTCTGGCGGCAAAATCCGCCACTCACCCTCACCGATATCAGGGAGACAGCTGGGATCCTGGTTGTCGGTCACGGCCAAAATGCGATATTTGATTCCGCGATTGCGTAAGGCCGCGTGATGCTCTTCGCGTTCACGCCCCATGAGCTCTTTTGTCTCCTGCACGTCATCAAACGGAACGATCTCAATGGAGTCACCAGAGAGTTTCTCAAACAATGCCCGCACGGTCTTCACGCCCTCCGCGCCTTCCAAGTATCGCACCTGCGGCTTGGCGCCTTCGGCGTTGTAGAGCGCATCTAGCAGGGGCATAGCCTTCATGAGCTCGGACTGTTTTTCCGCTAGAACCTTTTGCTCGCGCTCGACAATCGTCATCAAACGCTCTGGACTCTCGGCGGCATAAAAACGCTTCTTGCCTTTTTGGAACGTGGACATGAGTCCGCGCGCAGAAAGCGACTCGATCATGACGTAGGTCGTGGCGCGGTTCACGTGGGCTTTGTGGGAGATGTCCTGCACGGGCGAAGGTCCCATTTCTAGGGCAGCCAAATACACCCGAGATTCTTTCTCGGTAAGGCCAAGGTGTTCAAGCTCTTTTTTTAACTCATCCATATAATTCCTCGTCATTGCGAGGGAGCGAAGCGACCGAAGCAATCTTTTCAGCTCTTGGATTGCTTCGTCGGCCGTTGGCCTCCTCGCAATGACGAGGCGATATGATTATACCAGACCTCGAAGGACTTCCCACGTCTGCTGAGCCGTTTTCTCCCATGAGAATTGTTTGACTCGCTCTGTGCCTTTGGCGATCAGCTCTGTACGAAGCGTCCCGTCTTTCACGATTCGCTCCAGCGCATGCGCCCAAGCCTCAGGCTCCCCTGGAGGGACGAGAAGCCCAGCCGCCAGGCCCTGAGCCCCGAGCTTGTCGAGGGGTCGAAGGGCGTCGCCAACGACCTCGCGATGCGCGGGAATGTCAGAGGCGATGAGCGTGGTACCCGCGGCCATGGCCTCGAGGTTGGGAATCCCAAACCCCTCGTACCAACTCGGGAATAGATACGCGATCGCTTGGCTCATGAGGGGTGCCACTTCTTCATCTGGCACATAGCCAAGCTGGCGGATCTGATCCTTATGCGGTGAGAGGTCAAAGTACTTTTTCATTTCGCCATAGCCGTAACCGGGCTCACCGATAAAGACAAGCTCGAACGGATCGCCCATCCCTCGCCGACTCTTAAATAGTTCAAACGCCCGGATGAGATTGGTGATGTTTTTCTTTTTTTCGAGCCGCCCTACCACGAGAAAGAAGTTCGTGCCCAACCGATACTTCTGGAGTGCCCCGCGTGCTGACTCTTGGGTGTAGTGACGAAAGAGGTTTGTGTCCGCCGCCTCAGGAATCACAACGATGCGAGACTCGGCCACATGATAAAGCTCCACGAGATCCAGCTTTGTGCTTGTGGACGGGACGATGATTCTCGTTGCTTTCTTGACGGCTTTCTTTGTGACGCGTGTGAGCCGCTTCCTTGTCGCTGGCTCGTACAGGTCTGGTCGGCGCGCAAAGGCGAGGTCATGAACGGTTGTGACCGTCGCGGAGGGACAGATGATCGGCAACGCCTGACCGGGAACAAACAGCACACTTGGCTTGCGACGCAACATCTCCCAACTCACTCGCATCGACATCCATCCGCGCCCTGGCGGCCAGTTCAGTACAGCCGAGCTCCAACCTTGTGGAAGCTCGCCGAGCGTTTGATCTAATTTTGTGTTCGAATATAAAACCACCTGCTCGCCTCCCTCAAGCTGGTGGAGTTTCATGGCTTCAATCAATTGTCGACAGTAATTCTCCACCCCCGTGCGTTTCTGCTTGTTGGCGGATTGCGCATCTATGCCATAGACAACTTGGCCGCTGGCTTTTGGAGTGAGGAGATTTAGTTCTGTATCCATAATCTTGTGTCATCCCGACCGAGCGAAGCGAGTGGAGGGATCCCGAACGGTTCGAGATCCCTCGGCTCCCGTTGGTCGCTCGGGATGACACAGGCTTTACGACGTAAAGATCGATCGCTTGTACGCTTCCAAATTCTCAAGCGCAATACCCGTTCCCTTGGCCACACACTGTTGCGGATCCTCCGCCAGGAATGTCGGCACGCCTGTGGCTTCGGCGATCAACATGTCAAAGTTTCGTAGCATTGAAGATCCACCTGAGAGCACAATCCCCTTGTCCATGACGTCCGCGGAAAGTTCTGGTGGCGTTTTGTGAAGCACCTCTTTGACCGTGTTGATGATCCCTTCGAGTTCCACTTGGATGGCGGCTGTCACATCGTCCGACGTCACCTCGATAATCTTTGGGAGCCCCGTGACCATGTCGCGCCCCTTCACTTCCATCGTGAGCTTGTCGGGCAAATACATGGCCGCTCCGATCTGAATCTTGATATCTTCGGCCGTACGTTCTCCCACGGCCAGACCGTATTTTCGACGAATGTACTCGGAAATCGCCGCGTCAAACTTTACCCCACCAATACGGACAGACTCGGAAGCCACGATTCCACCAAGCGAAATAACGGCCATCTCCGCTGTGCCACCTCCGACGTCGATGATCATGTGCCCTGACGGCGAACCGATTGGAATATTGGCACCGATCGCGGCCACAATAGGTTCCTTGATGATGTACGCGGCCTTGGCTCCGGCGGCGAGCGTCGCATCGATCACGGCGCGACGTTCCGTTGACGTAATGCCGCCTGGGACAGCGACCATAACTTCAGGACGGAAGAGTCGCACCCCGCCAAGCGCCTTATTGATGAAGTACCGCAACATCGCTTCGGTGGTGCGGTAGTCGGCGATCACTCCGTCCTTGAGCGGCCGACGAGCGACGATCGAATCAGGCGTTCGGCCAATCATGTCCTTAGCTTCCTTTCCCACGGCCAGCACCTTCTTATCAGTATAGGACACAGCCACGACCGAAGGCTCATGAATAATAATGCCTCGTTTAGGGACATAAACGAGGACGGTGGTGGTGCCAAGGTCGATGCCGATCTTTCGTTGAAACATACTAGAGCTCTACACGGATCTGCACGTCTTGATCTAAAATCGTGTTCAAGCGGTACACGTCATCGCCCCACTCACCCGAATCTTCTCCCGGGGACGCCTGTGTCACATTCTTACCAAAATCGAGGTCGAGCGTCAACGCATTGTTTTGCCCTCCAGCTTGTTTTAGGACGGTGAGATCGTAGACCCCCGATTCAATAGCCTCCCCAACTGCGGGCGAGAGAGCAAACTCAAACGTGAGGGTATTCTCCTCTCCTGGCTCCACCGAGGTAAATGTTCCAAACGATGTCAGACCAAGCTCGTCGACCACATCAACTGGTCCCGTGGCCCGTGTCGGGTTCTGGGTCTTGTCGTTGAGCCAGGAACCGTCGACGCTCAAGAGCTCTGTTCCGACGGGAAGGTAGACTCGCGTGTACGTTCGATACCGTGTTGTCTTCCAATCAAAACTCCCGTTGTGCGTATAGCGGATTGAGACGCGTCCCAGCCATTGGTCTGACGCGTTCTGAAATAATTCGTAAGCCACGCTTCGTTCTACGGCCGGATCAGACTTGAGACTGGCAAGGTTCGCGTCGACCACCATGAGCGCATCCGCTGTCTCGCTCGTAATTTCCCCAGCCCAACCGACCTGCACAAGAACCTCCTGAATCTCGGTGTCTGTACTGTAGAGAAGCATCTGTTTCTCTCGTAGAGCCGTCTGCGAAGCCTCAAACACCTCCGGCCATTCCTGAGAAGAAAGCGAGTAGAGTCGGGTCTTCATCTCGTTGACCAGATCCGCGAGAATTTCTTTACGCTGGCCTACGGGAATCCCGCTTGCGGCATAGCCGTACTGCACTTGGTACTCCAGGAGGTCAGCGACATTTTCAGACGTGAAGGTCTGTCCGCCCACCGTGATGGGTCCTGTGATGGCGAGAAGATCTGCGGCATAGGTTGGCGTAATGCCGACAAGATGATCGATATGGTCGGTCACGGGAATGGTGTAGTTGGTCACGGGAATAGGAAAGCTCTCAGTGAGGAGCCTAACCTCTTCGAGGAACAATTCGATCGACTGCATCGAGGAAGCAGCAAAATCCGGCGACCAGTTGCTATCACGGAAAAACCACTCCATTGTCGCGTTGTAGCGAGTCAGCGGTTCAGGCGGTGTACGAGTGACCTGCCCTTCAACCGCGCGGTCGAGTCCATAGACGTCGGCCGTCTCCAAATGAGCAATATCTCCACCGGACATCTCCATCACTCCATAGGAACCGATGAATCCCCCGCCAGGACGAAGCTCGTTGTTGTTCAAAAAGAGGAGAAGAATCGAGGACGGCTCATCCAATCCGCCGAATGCAGGCAGTAGCCGAGCGGCAATGGAAAGCATCTCAAGAGGTTCTCGGGCTCCGCGCAAGTCTGAGACGAGCGGATCAAGAATCGAAAGAAGTGGACCTAACTGGATCGACTCCGTCAACAGCGAAATTTCTTCTTCAAGAATTTCGAGCTCCGCCACCAAGAGATCCAGATCATCCGAACTGGCGGCGAGGCGTTGCAAGACCGCCCGTTTCGTTTCTGTCGAGAGATCATCAAACGTGACTTCCGGCGAGATGCCACTCTCCACTTCTTGCAGATACTCCTGAGTGATCCCAGACAACCGCATGAGGTCGAGTCCCAAATCAATGACAGGATCAAAGGCCTCGACCAGCGCTTCGCTAGAATCAATGACATCGGCAAAGGAACCGACGGCCTCTCCTGCAAACGGCAACCAGGAGGCGGATCGGACAAACGGAAGAACGTTCTTGGCAGAGGCAAGCGTCGCATGCGCTTCCTGTGCCTGCACCCGAGCTTCCTCAAACGAAAAAGACGTGAGCGCCGTCTTTGCCTGCGCGATGTCTTCCTGCGCCTTAAACAATTGGGTAGTGACGTAGACGCCCGAGGTCACAACGCTCGTGACCCACAGGACGGCAAGCGCAAAAATACCCACGAAAAAAATACGCTTAGTCATATTTCTTCTACTAGTATAGCGCACTTTCAATCAGATGAACCACTTTCGAACCTCTCTCCCCGGTCGGGTGCACGCGTTCATCGTTGCTCGACGCTTCTTCCACATGCGAGGGGCGAGGACGATTGTTTCCCTCAGGGCTCGCCAACCAGAGCGCTCAAAAATCAATACATACACAAGCCTCGCTCCCTCATAGGTCAGAACCCACGGAAAGCTGAACAACAAACTTGTGCACTTGAGGTTCTTTAACAACAGGAGCCAGTGGTTGCGCGTTGAGAAAAAATTACGAAGCACGGACTTCTCGCGACGGTTTCGAAGACGCTTCCAGAACCCGCTCTTTTCAGGACCATACATGCCTCGATAGTGATACGCGACTGCGCGCGGGACATAGAGCGCGTCCCAGCCGGTATGCTGAAGACGCCACGCCAGATCGACGTCTTCTTTGTAGGCAAAAAAATCATGGTCAAGCACCTCATCCCCAAAACGGATGTCCTCGAGCGCCGACGCTCGAAACAACGCGAGCGCGCCGGAGATGCCAAAAACCTTTTCCTGTTTTTTATACTGACCTTCGTCGAGCTCACCTGCCCCGCGGTCGGTCACGGTGTGATTGCGATGTGGATTGAGACCCACCGAATCGATCCGGTCAGAACGAACCACTTCCTTGAACACCTCGTCACCAACGTTCTCCCCGAATGCGCGCAAGAGCTTTCCGCCAAATGCTCCGACCTCTGGATGCCCAGGCGTAGCGGCCATGAGTTCTTCCAGAAACGTTGGAGTCAGTAAGACATCGGGGTTGGTGAGAAGAACAAAGCGATCCGCAAGCTCAGACGCTGGCCAATGTTCAACCGCGTAGCGGATTCCTTGGTTGTGAGCGGCCGAGAACCCGAGATTACGGGCATTGCGAATGAAGACAATCTCAGGGTACTGCTCCCTCAAAAAACCCTCCACTTTGTCCGTACTGGCGTTGTCGATCACAAGCACATTGAAATCCTTGTAGGTCTGACCCATAATGGACTCCAGCAGATCCGGCAGGAATCGCATCGAATTCCAGGTGACAATATGAATACTCAATTTCGGATACGCCATATGTGCCCCCTATGGTAGACAAAGAGGCTCAACAAAACAACCACGTTCAGAATCGGCCGAAAGTCGGAACTGGTGTGTTGATCGTGAGGGATGGAAAGATCCTCATTGGACAGCGGAAAGGGATCAATGGAGACGGCACGTGGTGTCCTCCGGGTGGCCACCTTGAGTTTGGTGAAACGTGGGAGGAGTGTGTCCGTCGAGAAACACAAGAAGAGGCAGGAATCGAAATCCAAAACGTGCGGTTCGCCGGAGTCGTGAACAACCACACGCCGCAATGGGGCACGCACTACGTCACCATCTTCATGCGCGCCGACTATCTCTCTGGTGAGCCACGCAACTGTGAACCAGAAAAGTGTTCAGGTTGGGAGTGGGTTCAGTGGGAGACACTTCCTACGCCGTTGTTTGCTCCTGTCGAGTCACTCCTGCGACAGGGATATCACCCGTTAACGGTAACTCACGACAAGCTCGTGCGCGATAAGATGGCGGAGATCATCGAGTCCCACGGTGACGTGGCCATCACCTACACCGCCGATGTAACCGAGTACAGAGAACGATTGCGAGCCAAACTCATCGAAGAAGTCTCTGAGTACCTGGAGAGTGGAGAAACAGAGGAGCTCGCGGACATTCTCGAAGTCATTCACTCCCTCACGGCTTTGCAAGGAACGCCTCGCGAACAGCTCCAGCTGATCCAAACAAAAAAGCGCGACGAGCGCGGCGGATTCGAGAATCGAACCGTATTAAAAGAGACGCGGTAACTACCGCGCCTTTTTTGTCACATGGAATCCCAGGTACTTCCCCACCATGAGGCGAGTCTGGGCGTCGATGGCGGGGAAGGAACCAAAGAGAATGAAGGTGATGGGAAGCAAGATCCATTGCAGTCCCATGATAAGCCAGGTATGTCGTCGAACTTGCGTGGGTCTCTGAGGAAGTAGGATAAGCGACATCACGGCCGAGATGAGAATCCCGATCATGGCAAATTGCATGAGCTGTTCGAGCGTAAATGGGGCGGCCTGGATGAGCGCGTTTGACTGTCCCTTGGCGACCCACAACGGCAACCAGCCCAAGACAAACATGATGATCGGCGCCGTCGCCCATGTGTACATCCCTTCGATGTGGTTGAAAATGTAGTGCGCTTTCTTGCGCCACGCGATCTGTTTGTCGTTTTTAAATCCGTCGATAATAAACGGCAGGTGCTCCACTCCCCATGCCCATCGACGCATCTGCACATACAGCGCCTTCATTGATTCCCAATAGGTGTCCCCTGTCACGGCGTCCATCGAGACAGGAAGAAACATGGGTGTCACGCGATACTCCCCGTGGTAGTGCAGAAACGCCTGCATAAAAATACGCGAGTCCTCGCTCACAATATCCTTCTGCCAGAAGCCCACGTCCTTCAGCATCTTCCAAGGCATGGAATGCGAAGAGAACGTCCAAAGCCGTTCTGACCGCGTCAGTTCCCCAAACAACCAGAATGTCGTTCCAAACGCGCCGATGCGCACCGGGGCGTTGGCCGACCAGATGTTATTGGAAAACATGGCAATCGGCTGATAGGAAGAACGCGTTGGATTCTCCACCGTGGCGTACAGATACGTCAGGTAAGAAAAATACTGCGGATGGGCGATGGTATCGATATCAAACGCGGAGACGACAATGTCCTCGTCAGCCACGTCCGGGAATCGTTCTTGAAGGCGCTTCTCCAGCTCCTCCCCCATCCAGTGGAGATTCGAGCCCTTGCCGGGAATTTCACCAGGGAGCCCTTGGGGGTGCAGGGTCGCTGTGAAATACCCAAAGGTCGAACCAAATTCTTGTTCCGCTCGACGGACAATTTTTTCAAATGCCTCCTGATCCGCCTCTTCCCCTCCCAATGCCACCCAGAGTCGATCATTGGGAGCTTTGTTTTCCTTGAGCGATCGCAGAGTCGATCGAATAATTTCATAGCCCTCCTTGTATGTTGGGAGCAGAACAAGGTGTCGGATATTCTGCGATCCAGGAACCGTGGCAAGCAGGTTCTGCCAATCGGTCTTATTCGCTTTTTTGTAGCGCATCCAGGAGATGACAACGAACAAATTGAAGTACACCACACGGAACAGCCACAGGAGGTCAAAGACGATGATGAAGATGATCACCCACAGGGGCTGAAAAAAACTCAGAATGAGCGCAAGTGAAAAAGTTCCCCAAACCAACAGGCCGGGGAACATTTCCCAAAATCGTGATTGACCGTAGTGGTATGACATTAACGCTCTGAGGAGATATCTTTCTTGAGTCGGTTGAGGAATTGATGCGCATGCTCTTTTCCACCGAGCCCGAACGCGAGACCACCGGCGAGCGCGAGCATCGCCACAAGACCCGTGAAGAGAACGCGGATCAGTTCAGGCGCGATTTGCAATTGAACCAGCGCGGCCATGAAGGTGAAGATGAGAATCGCCCATTTCGCCACACCCGAAAGAAATTCCGCTGAGGCGAGTTGCGCGGCCTCCACGGCGGACTTCACCACGTTCTGGACGAAGTTCCCCAAGAGAATTCCTGCCAGAAGAATGATGACTGAGATAATGACGTTGGGGATGAACAGAACGATCTGTCCGAGATAATTGGTTACTTGATCCCAACCAAGGATATCCGTGGCGGCGATGAGCGCCATTACGATGAAGAACCACTTCACAATCCAGCCCAAGAGTCCTCCGATATGAAGACGCAACCCCACGCGCTCAAACTGAGAGGTGATCTCAAGTCGACGCGCGAGCTCATCGATCCGCAAGAGACCGATGATTTTGACAACGACGCTACGAAGAACCAGAGCGATGATCACGCCGATGAGGAAAACAATGATGGCTCCCAGTAGATTGGGAAGATACGCCACAATGGTCTCCCACAGCTCCAGGAGCGGGCCCTGAAGGACTTGCTGTGCAAATGACATAGGATTTAAATTTACGAGGAATAATACATGTACTGTAGCATTTTGAAGAGAGCTCTGTAAAACTCACATTTCTACGATGAACGGGGCTAAAGCCCCTGTGAATTCACAGCCCCTTAATTCACAGCCCCTTTAGGGGCGTTCGTACCTTTGCAGATGTCTCGGTAATTTCTGGAGGGCGGTCGTACGTAGGTGTGGCGTAGCCCTCGGGAGTCTTCAGGGCTGACAGGTCTAGATTCTTGAGCGGAAGATGCGCGGAATTCTCTTTGCCAACCACGGGAACATTCCACGCAAACCCCAACCCGTTCGCCAAGGTCGTGCTCACGCGACTTGCCGTGAAGGAACCCGGACCCGTCACAACAATGATCGCCCTCAAATCCGCGGGAGTCACGGACCATTCCTTGAGCGTCTGGTCGAGCGCGGCTAAGTATCCCTCTGGGGAGGTCTGAACCGTTTTCTCCTCTTTGACGTCCCCCTCATCCACAAGTCCAAACGTGATCGCGGCGATATCCTGCGCGGCAATGACCAATCTCATACTAGTGATGGATTCGATCGATCATCACGACCTTTTCACCGTTGAGAATTGAAAGGAGGAATCGGTCAGCGACCTGGCGACGATCGAGGAACTCATCTTTGGGCATGAGAGTGTAGTTAATCTCGTAGGGAATTTCATCCTCGAACTTGGCGACCATTTTTTCCAAGTCAGCCTGCTTGATGGATCCGACGATCAAAATATCCGTCGGGATGTCTGTGGCGTCGACGAACCGGCCAGTAAAGGCAAAGTAGTCAATGTGTCCCTTCTCTTGAATCTCTTGGACAAGATTTTGTTTCAAGAGGATTTGAACTTTTTGAAACAGCGCGCGTAGATCGTCGAACAAAATAAAATCCTGGTTCGCACAGTAGTATCTCTTTTTATCGGAAAGTTTCTTTGAGTCCTTGAGCGCTCCTTCTTTTTCAGAAAGAAAACCGAGCTGAACCAAATTATTCAGCTCTCGTCTTACGGAGTTCAGCTGAGCGTCGATCCGTCGGGTCAGTTCTCGAACAAAAAAGGTGTCATCGGGTTGGGAGAGAAAGAGCCCCATGAGTCTCGCCCGCGTCTTTGAACCAAACATCTGTTCGAGCTTGAACGGTTTTTTCATCATAAATGCTGAATTTGCGCCTCCCGAACATCTAGGTATAATGTACACAAATGCTAAATCCTGGGCAAATGGCTATGCGTGTTGAGATCAAAGGAGCGACATACGAACCCCAGACGCCGGACGAACACATTCGTGGTATCTCGCTCTTGCTTCCTGTGGAGGATCGAGGTGGGTTTGTGTTCCTGATCGCCTATACAAAAAAAGAAAACGCCGACGCGGAAGTCCTCTTGCAGGTTCTCACGGATCAGACACGAAGACTCGCTGAATCGTTTGGGAAAGAAGCCAACCCACAACACCGCTTTGAACAATTTCTTGGTGCGCTCAATGAGACCTTGGCAGAGCATGTGAGAGAAGGTCGTTGGAACGTCCCCGTTGAACACCTCAATGCGCTTGTTGGGATCGCCACGTCGACTGAAATGTACCTCTCAGGAACGGGTGAGCTGATGGCGCTGTTTCTTCACAAGAAGCCGTCACAACGATTTCAGATCTTTAATCTCTTCCGCAGTCTGCAAACAGAGCAGTCTCTCCCCACGTGGGAAAAGACCTTTGCGGTCGTCTTGGATGGAGACCTCCACCCTGGTGACGTTTTCTGTATTACCGACAAGGATCTCCAACGTGCCATCCCAACGGACGAACTGAATCATATCCTCGCCTCTCTCCCCCCCATCGGAGCGGTGGAAAAAATTCGGCAATACTTCGGCCACAAAGACAGTCTGCTCCTCACCGTCCTCAAAATTTCAGACGAGGTGACCTCCCCACCACCAGGCCGAGGGTCTCCTGCCGCCCTCAAGTCAAACCTCTCGATCGAAGCCTTCAACTCAACGGAGGACACAACAGATCGTCTCCTGGACGACCAACGGCCAAGCCTTTCGGCGCTACTCAAAAAAATCATCTCTGTCCTGCGACCCAAGTCAGATACAAAATCCCGTCTGTTGGGCGACCTCCAATCCTCTGGGGGAACAAAAGAGCTCCTCCGAAGGATGGGAAGAATGTTCTGGAGAATCATGGGGGCTGTCCTCAAACACACTGCCAAACAACTCTCCAACGGGTGGCGGATGCTGAAAAATAAGGACGAGCGGACAAGAGTGAAAAAACAGATTCAGCTCAAGCAACGTCGCCTCCAGGGTGGCGCGCGGGATCTCCTTGGTTTTTTGCGCGGAACCTCGCCCTCGACCAGGTACCTCGTTGGAGGTATCGCCGTCGCGGTCGTCGTTCTCATTATCGGAGTCTCTGCGATCTCAAAATCTCAGGCGCGTGCGGCGCAGGAGGAGGCTTATCAATCTGATCTCGCCGCGATCGAGGACTTGATGGAGCGCGCGGCAGGAGCCGTCATCTATAAGGACGAAAACCAGGCGCGCAGCCTATATGTCAACGCCCAGACCCTGATTGAATCTCTGCCAACGGACACGATCGAACGAGAAGAAAAATCCCAAGAGCTGAACAACGATCTCCAGACGGCACTCAACGAAATACGGCACCTCGTCACGATCCCCAATCCTCCCCTTCTCGCGGATCTTGAAACGCTCACGGACGGAGTATTCGGCAATGGTCTCACGCTCGCCTCCGGAAACGTCCTTGTTGCCGGTTCAGATGGCCGGCTCTATCAATACAACCGAACAGAAAAACGATTTGATGTCGTTGCCAATCTAGAAACAGGCTCCCTCTCTCCCATCGCCATGAGCCAAGAAGATGGACGAACCTATGTCCTGGGAGCAGACGGACAAGCCTACGGAGTCTCGTTTGAAAATCAAAAGCTCACCTCTCTCACACAAAAAGACGATCGTTGGGTCGACCTGGAAGCCTACGCGAACCGTCTCTACTTCTTGCGTCCGACCAGTGAGGCGGGTGAAGGCCAAGTCGTCCGCTTTACCCGGAGTGGTTCCTCGTTTGATGGTCAAACAGACTGGATCACCTCGCGAACGGTCCCATTGGATACGGCGGTCTCTCTCACGGTTGATGGAGACGTCTATGTCCTCATGCAAAACGGCTCGGTCTCGCGCTTCGCCAATGGAAGCGAAGAAGGTTGGAGCACGGGTCTCGTAGATCCTCGCCTCACGCAGGCCAGCAAAGTCTGGACAAGCGCCGACAGTGCCTATCTCTATGTCCTGGAACCGACAACCCAGAGGTTAGTCGTCTTCAAGAAGGATACGGGCGAGTTCGTCGTGCAGTATCGCTCAGACGCCTTCCAAGGACTCACGGACTTTGTTGTGGATGAGGACGGCTACACCATGTATCTCCTTGCTGGATCAAAATTGTATTCAATCGCCCCAAGTCATCTTGAATAATACCTGTAGTGAGCAACGTCGAACTATGAAAGCCCATCATCTCATTCTCCTCATCATTGCCGTCGTCCTTGTAGGAGGTTTCTTCCTTTGGCCACAAACCAACACGCAGGGGCCGACCGACGAACTCACCGGAACCTGGCGCGGCCAAGCCAGCGCCGAATCCGAATACCAGTGGTGGATGGAGTACCAATTTGGAAACGGCCAGTACACCCTCACCACCGACTCGAGTTACATGGAAGCAGGAACCTACGAAATTACGGAACGGTTCCTGGATGGGTCCATCCTCGTGAAAAAAACCTACGCGGACGGTTCCAAGGAGTACACCATGACCGTCATGACCACGGACGATCCAGGCACGATCAAGATCGAAGGAGCGACTCTGACTCGCGAGTAAACCCGGCAATGGCCAGGTAAACAAAAATCCCTCCCTGAGTGTATCGAGGGGAGGGATTTTTTTGTGCTTACTTGATGGACACGGTGGCACCGGCCTCTTCGAGCTGTTTCTTCATGGCTTCAGCGGTTGCCTTATCGACACCCTGCTTGACCATTCCTGGAGCGGCATCCACGAGATCCTTGGCTTCTTTGAGACCAAGGCTCGTGAGAGCGCGGACGGCCTTAATGACGTTGATCTTGTTGTCACCAGTGGCGGTGATCTCCACGTCGAAGGAGGTCTTCTCCTCTTCGACGGCGGCACCGGCGGCAGGACTGGCAGCCATCATCATGGCAGGAGCGGCGGCGCTGACACCGAACTTGTCTTCCAAAACCTTCACGAGATCGGCGAGGTCGAGAACCGACATCGACTCAATGGACGTCACGAGGCTCTTGAACTTCTCCGGAACCTCCACGGGGGTTTTTGTTTCGTCTGACATAAGGAAAGGCGGTTAGGTGAATAGGTGGGAAGGTGGTTAGGCCTTCGCTTCCTTAATAGCGTTGAGAACGTAGACGAGGCCACGCAGGTTCCCAGCAAGGACATTGACGAATCCTGAGATGGGCGCGCCCAGTGAGCCAACGAGTTTGGTGAGGAGTGCCTCGCGGCTTGGAAGGCTGGAAAGCTGCTTGATCGCAGATGTTCCAACGAACTTCCCTTCCAGGATGCCGCCGACGATCTGGATCGTCTCGCGGTCCTTGGCAAACTCGGCCATGAGCTTGGCGGCAGCGACCTCATCGTCAAAACCGATGGTGGTCAGGATACTGCCCTCAAGATCGTCTGGGGCAATGGTGAAACCGTTTTGCTCCAAGGCGCGATTGAGGAGCGTCTTCTTGGCGATCATGACTTCGACGCCGACCGCGCGGCCTTTGGTGCGCAGGCTGTTGGCATCATCCATGGTGTATCCCGAGATTCTCGTGAACACGACGGACTTCATCTTTCCCAACTTTTGAGAAAGCTCGTCAACGATCTCTCCTTTTTGTGCACGTGTTTTTGGCATAGAGAGAATACAGTAAATGGGTTCGACCTTTAATTAGAGATCCCTCGACGTGGCTCGGGATGATTTTTTCCAGAAACGTGATTCACGTTTCCTAGAAAAAAATCAACTGCTGACTCGCGCCGCAGTAGAAAAAAGGCCAAAGCCTATTTACCTCGGCGAGACTTACGGCTTGTGGCCAACTCGCTTTCTACGGCAAATCTTCAGTTCGACAATAGACTACAGCATGGCGAATCCGATGTCAAACGAAAAAGATCATGTATCCTCTTTTTCGCATCAAGAAGCTGTCGTCAGGCAAAAGAAAACAGCCACTCCAATGGGGCGGCTGTGCGCTACGGGTCGACGACCCGGAAGAACACGACGCTGACGTCGTCGTGAGCCTTGTGCAGGCCGGCACGAACAAAATCCGCGACGGTCGAGAGTCCAACGTGACGAGTCACGTCGCGGAAGCGTTCGAAGGCGGCTTCGACGAACCGGTTGCCACCGTCGCTGCACAGAGCAAACAACTCACCGTCCCCCAGTGCTTCAAGCTCGAAGGAACGGCATTCCGGCACGTGCGTTACGGCCGGACAGAACGTCCAGTCCCCAAACGCGCGCGTTGGCTCGGGGCCGGCGACCACCTGCCCGGCAACATCACGCCGGTGCAACCGATCGGGTGTCCCTCGAGGAAGGCGCGGCAGTCCGTTTCCGCCAGGCGGCTGCAACAAACGGAACTCGCCGGAAACCAGGAACGGACGCAGACGCCGCAACTCACTCTGGTTGTTCGCGTTGTGGTCGCGCGAGAGTCGTCGGTAGCCGACGGTCCATCCGCCAGACAACGCGCCGTACAGACGGCAGTCGCCGGTCTGGGCGAGGTGAACATGCGTGCGCGTAACCACCACGCAGCTCGCCACGGCTCCCACGTCCATCGGCAACCCATCGCGCGACTGCGTACGTGGACGGTAGGCCGCCTCGACCCTTCGCGCCACCTCATCAAAAACCTGCGGCAGAGCTCCCGCGTCCCCGTGCTGGAGAAACCCGTCGCGCACTCCCAGCGCGACATCGCGTGCGAACGCCGCGACGGTCGGCGACTTGACGAGCCGCCTCCCGCGCTCGTCGAACTCCCAACCGTGCCCATCAACCACGACGGCGAGAAACGGCTGCTGGTCGCCCGTCTCGCACAGAGCGACGTAGTCTTCGTTTGGCCCCCCGCGCTGCAGAGGAGCCGACACAAGGGCGTATTCAACGCTCATGACAGCCTCCTGTTGTAGGTCTCCTGTTCCGTGTCGGAACGCGACATCATGCCAGAAAACGTCGCAGCCGTCAACCGATGGCTGTCCCATTGAGTCAGATCTCCGGCCTGCCCGCCAAAGCTCGAAGAGCGACGGCGAGTTTACGGTTTCCAAAAGGCGACGTTATTCCTCATATGAGAAGGGGTGTAGCAAAAGAAAAGCCGCGCTCTGGGGAGAGGCGGCTGGCGTGAGTGGATCACCCGCGAAGGGGACCAATGTCGGAGACGACCACGTCTCCCGAGGTAAATGCCTGCGCGGCGGCCGACCCGGCAGAGAACGGCGAGCGTACGCCGTTGCCGACCCAGTGCCCGGCGAAGAACCCACCGGTAGGACAGCAGTCCATGCACATGCACCCGACGAACCCGCCTGCGGTGTGTGTGGCTCGCGCCTCGAACCCTTCCGGAAGTTCATCCGCAGGTTCGTAGATGCTCACGGGGTCACCGCGGAAGATGACCTCGTCGCAGTAGGCGCACTGGATCGCTGCGTCGAACTCTGCCTTGAACTGGCACAGCACGCACCGCTTGGGGGCGAAGAAGCGTTGCAACCACCTGGGCGCCCGTGCGAGCACGAGCGAGAAGTTGGGGTTGCTCGTGCGGACGGTCTGGTCGCCGAGAACCATGCGCTCCTCTCGCCACATGGTGTGGCCACACCCGGCCACGACAGACGACTGTCCATCGTCCAGCGGCTGAACGGTGAAGGGCAGCGGATCGGGTCGGCTGAGCACAGGGATCAAGTAAAACGGTTTTTCTTCGGACATGGCACCTCCTAAAGTCCGACCAGAGCTTAGATAGCTTGAACTCAAATGTCAATGAAAAGCGAAAAGTGAACACTGGAGACCTGACCCCAAAAAGAATAAGAGCGCCGAGGCGCTCCTAGGTTTTGATGACCGTTCCAGCGAATCGCTGGCCCTTCAGAAGGCCGTCGAGATTTTTCAAGTTCTTTCCGTTGAGAATCGCGACTCGGATGCCGCTATGATGTGCCAAGCGTGAGGCGACCGGGTCGAATGGCACGTTCATGCCTGGATCCCAATCGTTCCCCACCATCTTGCGAAACTCTTTCCATGTGATGTCGCAGATCGCTTCGGCATCGGTGTGCTTGTTCGGATCCTTGTTGTAGACGTAATCAATGTTGGAAAGGTTCACAACGACTGGACTCTTCAGACGCTTTGCCAAACGAGTCGCGACATAATCCGTTGACCAACCCGGCTTCCACCCAGCCGCGACCAGCACCGGCTTCGTCCATTTCTGCAGAGGCCCTGTTGGATTCTTGATCATGATGGGGTGTGCCACGTCACGAAA